>CAZCKZ010000111.1:0-6359 GCA_964499395.1 uncultured Gallionella sp.
CACTCGTGACCGGCGATTCAGTGGTTTGGGCGCGGGTGGGTATGGGGACATGTATATCGATCTGCACGAGGTTGAGGAGGTCGCGAAAACGCTGTACATCCGCGCGCTCAAGGTGTTGCCCCCGGATATCAAAAGCGGCTTCGATGCGCTGGCGAGATCGGAAACCAATCCCACCGGCAAGGCGGTACTGCAGACCATGATCAAGAACATCACCGTTGCAGAAGATACGGATAACCTGCTGTGCCAGGATACCGGGATTCCGATATATAACGTGACCATAGGTCGGGAGATCGAGTACGACGGCTACGCGCTTAAGCAAGCGATCCGTGCCGGCTGCGCGCGTGCAACACGCGAATATCCACTGCGCTCGTCGGTGGTGCATCCGCTGACCCGCGCCAACGAGCATACCTCGTGCGGGCAAGGTGTTCCGGTGATCCATATCGATTTTTCGGATGAAAGCGAGAAGCTGGTGATCGAGATGATTCCCAAGGGGAGCGGCTCGGAAAACAATTCGTGGCTCAAGATGGCTCTGCCGTCCGAGGGGATCAACGCGATCAAGTCGTTCGTCATCGATTGTGTGCTGGAGGCCGGTGGCAAAACCTGCCCACCGGCCATTGTTGGCGTCGGTATCGGCGGCACTGCCGATTTGTGCGTGCATCTGGCGAAGCAAGCTGCGACTCGCGCGCTCGGTACGCATGCCGACGATGCACAGGTCGCGCAACTCGAAAGCTCGCTCAGCGCAGCGGTGAATCAACTGGGCGTCGGTGCGCAGGGCCTGGGCGGCGATTCAACGGCATTCGCGGTGCACGTGGAAAGCGCCGCGACCCATATCACCATGAATCCGGTGGCAGTCAATATGCAATGCCACTCGGCCCGCCGCGCCACGGCGACGTTTACGCCGGCAGGCGTCCACTACGGATTCTAGCCATGGCGCATTATGATTTGACCATGCCAGTCACCGAGCAAATGGTGCGTATGCTGCGCATCAACGATACGGTGACGCTGAATGGAACCCTGTTCGGCATTCGCGATGCCACCCAGATCCACATGTTCGACCGCGGCCGTACCACCCGCTTTGATCTGTCCGGCGCAGCCTGTATTCACACCGCGCCCAATGTCAGAAAAGTCGACAAATCTCCTGCGCATCCTGCGGGATATGCCCCGGTCTGCGTAGGTACCACCACCAGCGCACGAATGGAGCGTTTCACGCGGCCGCTGATGAGCCGGAATGGCGTGCGCATATTGATCGGCAAGGGCGGGTTGATGGATGAGTCGCGTGCCGCGTTCCAGGAACTGGGCGGTGCATATCTTGCCATCGTGGGCGGCACCGCAGCGCTGGAAACAACCTGGATCGAGGCGATCGAGGATGTGGATCTGGACGATCTCAACCCGGAATCACTGTGGAAATTCCGCGTGCGCAACTTTGGTCCATTGCTGGTGGCGATGGACAGCCATGGCGCAAGCCTGTACGACGCGGTCAAACAAACCGGTATGGAGGCGCGGCAGCGCGTGCTGGCCGGGCTTGGAGTCAAAACGGATGCGCGCTGATTACGTTGTCCCAATATGGAAGGGCCTGTCATGACCATGCGCCACATCGAAACCGATATCATGATTCTGGGTTCCGGCGGCGCGGGACTGTTTGCCGCGTTGCACGCAAATCAGATTGCTCCCGAACTGTCGGTCACGGTGGCGGTCAAGGGTCTGCTCGGCAAGTGCGGCTGCACGCGCATGGTACAGGGTGGCTACAATGTCGCGCTTGCCGGGGGCGATTCGACCGAACGGCATTTCATGGATACGATCGAGGGCGGCAAATGGCTATCCGACCAGGATCTGGCCTGGAAGCTGGTCGACACCGCAGTCGAGCGGGTGCAAGAGCTGGAGAACGAACTCGGCTGCTTCTTTGACCGCAACCCGGATGGCAGCCTGCATCAAAAGGCTTTTGCCGGGCAGACATTCGACCGCACCGTGCACAAGGGCGATCTGACCGGCATCGAAATCATCAACCGTCTGGCAGAACAAGTGTGGGCGCGCGGTATATCGCGCCTCGAAGAATATCGTGCGGTGGAACTGATCAGGAATCAGGAAGGCGATGCGCTGGCAGGCGTGTTGATGATCGACATGCGCAATGGCGAATACGTATTTGTGCAGACAAAGGCGGTATTGCTCGCGACCGGCGGCGGCCCGACCATGTATAAGTTCCACACGCCGAGCGGCGACAAGAGTTGTGATGGCATGGCGATGGCGCTGCGCGGCGGCCTGTTCCTGCGCGACATGGAAATGGTGCAGTTTCATCCGACCGGCTTGCTGGCAGGGGAGCACACGCGCATGACTGGCACGGTGCTGGAAGAGGGGCTGCGCGGTGCGGGCGGACATCTGCTCAACAGCGCTGGCGAGCGCTTCATGCACAATTATGACGAACGCGGCGAACGCGCCACCCGGGATATCGTCTCGCGCGGTATTTATAGCGAAATGCGCGCCGGCCGGGTGTCCCCGAACGGCGGCGTATATATAAAGATGAGCCATCTCGGCCCGGATAAAGTCCGCGCCCAGTTCAAGGGTATGGTGGAACGTTGCGCCGACTGCGGATTCGATCTGGCGGGCGAGCCGGTGGAAGTGGTGCCGACGGCGCATTACATGATGGGCGGTGTCGTGTTCAATCTTGATTGCAGTACCGATCTGCCCGGTTTGTTCGCCGCAGGCGAGGATACCGGCGGTGTGCATGGTGCCAATCGATTGGGCGGCAACGGCGTCGCCAATTCCACCGTTTTCGGCGGCATCGCGGGCGAGGCGATGGCGCGCTGGGTGCCTGCTGCAGGGCGGTTTCATGTGCCGGATCCGGCGGCAATTGCCGCCGCCGTGGCACGCTGCGAACAGCCTTTCACGCAGCCGTCCGGTGACCTTGGTGCAATTCGGGAAGCGCTCTACGAAGTGATGTGGAACGACGTCGGTATTTTGCGCAACGATACCGGCCTGCGGCGTGCTACGGAGGAGTTGACCAGGCTGGAACGCGAACTGGACCGGACCGGAGTGGCGGATGGTGACCGAACGTTCAATCTGACTTGGCACGATTGGCTCAACCTCAAAAGCCTGCTGCTGGTGAGCCGCGCCGTGACGGCTGCCGCATTGCAGCGTGAGAACTCGCGCGGCGCACATTTCCGGGAAGATTACCCGGAGCCGGGTGCGCTCGATGCGTCGCAATTCACCTGCGTGCAGTTGCGGCAGGATGCGCTGGAAGTGTCGTCGCGCCCGGTCGTATTCACCCGCGTGCAGCCCGGGCAGTCGCTGCTGCAGGATTAGAGGCCTCATGGTTCAGACACCGCAACAGCACGATGCGCCGCATGCGCTGGAGCGGGATTTGCGCCAAGCGGTGCGCGGCGAAGTACGTTTCGATGAGGGCAGCCGCGCGCTTTATTCCACCGACGCGTCGAATTACCGCCAGCTTCCGATTTGCGTGGTCATCCCGCTGGATGCGGAAGACATTATCGCCGCAGTAGCCGCATGCAGGCGGCACGCGGCACCGATACTTGTGCGCGGTGCGGGCACCAGCCTGTCCGGTCAGGCCTGCAACGTTGCGGTGGTGCTGGATACCACCAAACATTTCAAGCGAATACTGGAAATCGACGCTGTTCGCCGTCTGGCGCGCATCGAGCCGGGCGTTGTGCTAGACGAATTGCGCGCAGCGTTGGCGCCCCACGGACTCACGTTCGGGCCGGACCCGTCTTCGCACAGCCGCTGTACCCTGGGCGGGATGATCGGCAATAATTCCTGCGGCGTCCATTCGGTGATGGCCGGTAAAACCGCGGAAAATATCGAAACGCTGGATATTCTCACCTATGACGGTGTGCGCATGGAGCTCGGTGCGACCTCCGAGGCGGAACTGCAAACCATAATCAAGAGCGGCGGCCGTCGCGGCGAAATTTATGCCCGGTTGAAGGCGCTACGCGATCGCTATGCGGAATATATCGACTCCGGTTTTCCGGCCATCCCGCGTCGCGTATCCGGTTACAACCTCGACCAGTTGCTCGAGCAGAACGGCTTCAATCCGGCGCGTGCACTGGTTGGCAGCGAAGGAACCTGCGCCGTAATTCTGGGTGCTACGGTGCGGCTGATTCCGGATCCGCCGGCCCGAGTGCTGCTGGTGATTGCTTATCCGGACATTTACCTCGCCGGCGATCAGACGCCGGTGGTTTTGCGTCATCTCCCGATCGGGCTGGAAGGGCTGGATCAGGGCATGATCGAAGCCATGCGCCGCAAACATCTTCAACTGGACGATATCGTATTGCTGCCGCGCGGCGGCGCCTGGCTGCTGGTGGAATTCGGCGGCGCAACCTCGCTCGAAGCGGAACATTCAGCGCGGGAGCTGATGACAGAGCTGGATTCGCAGGGCATTGCAAGCGCGATGGAGCTGTTTGTAGATCCGGCTGCACAGCGCAAGGTATGGGCGATTCGCGAGAGCGGTGCTGCCGCGACCAACGCCGTCCCGGGCGAACGCAACACCTATCCCGGCTGGGAGGATGCGGCCGTCGACCCTGCGCGCATCGGCGATTATCTGCGCGATTTCCGGGCGCTGCTCGACAGCTACGGCTATCAGGCTGCGCTGTATGGGCATTTTGGTGACGGTTGCGTGCACGCGCGGATCGACTTCGATTTGTCGAATGCAGCCGGCATCAGTAATTGGCGCGCATTCCTGATGGATGCTGCCGATCTGGTGGTGCGTTTTGGCGGCTCGCTTTCCGGCGAGCATGGCGACGGCCAGGCCAAGGGCGAGTTGCTGCCGCGCATGTTCGGTCCGGAGCTGATGCGGGCGCTGGCAGAATTCAAGGCGATCTGGGATCCGGATAACCGCATGAATCCGGGCAAGCTGGTCCATGCCTACGCGTTGGATTCTAATTTACGTACCGGGCCCGAGTATCGGCCACTGGAGCCCGCCACTTATTTTTCGTTTGCGCGGGATGAGGGCAGCTTTGCCAAGGCGGCGGGCCGCTGTGTCGGTTTCGCAAAATGCCGGCGTGCCGAGGGTGGTGCGATGTGTCCAAGCTATCGGGCCACACACGAAGAAAAATATGTCACCCGCGGCCGTGCTCGCTTGTTGTTTGAAATGCTGCAGGGCGAGGTATTGCGCGACGGCTGGCGCAACGAACAGATCAGGGAAGCACTGGAGTTGTGTCTGTCATGCAAGAGCTGCAAAGCAGAGTGCCCGGTGCAGGTCGATATGGCAAGCTACAAGGCGGAATTCCTCGCCCACTATTATCAGGGCAGGCTGCGGCCACGTCAGGCATATGCGATGGGGCTAATCCATATTTGGGTGCGGGTTGCCATGTGGGCACCCCGGCTGATCAACTTGATGACACGACTGCCCGGACTCCGCTCGGTAATCAAATGGGGCGCTGGTATTGCTTCGTCGCGGCAGCTTCCGCGATTTGCCCCGCAGTCGTTCCGGCAACAATTCGAGTGCCGCACCTTGCCGGAAAACGGGCGGGAGGTGCTGTTGTGGACGGATACATTCACCAACAACTTTCAGCCGGAGATCGCCACAGCAGCGGTAGATGTACTGGAGGCCGCCGGATTCCGGGTGGGTATCCCGCGGCACGGGCTGTGCTGTGGACGACCTCTGTTCGATTTCGGCATGCTCGAACGGGCGAAGCAACAGCTGCAGGAAATTCTGGATGCCCTGGCTGACGAAATCGCGCGCGGCGTGCCGGTGATCGGTCTGGAGCCGGCTTGTGTGTCGGTGTTTCGCGATGAGCTGTTGAATTTATTTCCACAGGATCCGGCCGCTGCCAGGTTGGCGCGGCAAACGTTCACCTTGAACGAATTTCTGGTACAGCAGGATTTTCAACCCCCACCGCTGCACCGCAGGGCGGTGGTGCACGGTCATTGCCACCACAAGGCAGTGCTCGGCATGCACCACGAAATGGAAATGCTGCAGCGCATGCAGCTCGATGTGACGCTGCTGGATAGTGGTTGCTGCGGCATGGCAGGGACATTCGGTATGCACCGCCGCCATTACCACACATCCATGCGGATCGGCGAGGCGGTGCTGTTGCCGGCGCTGCGGAACCTGCAGGAGGATGCGCTGATTGTTGCCGACGGTTTCAGTTGCCGCGAACAAATCATCCACGGGAC
This sequence comes from uncultured Gallionella sp., assembly GCA_964499395.1. GTDB lineage: Bacteria > Pseudomonadota > Gammaproteobacteria > Burkholderiales > Gallionellaceae > Gallionella. Next base: position 6,127 of record CAZCKZ010000111.1, read on the forward strand.
CGGCCGTCGCCCGCTGCACAGTGCGCAGGTGTTGCAACTAGCGCTGTCGCAGGCGACATTTTGAATTAAGGAAAAAGCAGATGACAAAGATCACATTGGACGTATTGACGACGCTGGTGACCCAGGGTCTGGAACGTGCCGGCGCCGCGCATGAAAATGCACGCCTGGCAGCACAATTTTTAGTGGCTGCCGATGCACAAGGCTTGTCTTCGCACGGCGTATCGCGCACGCCG
>CAZCKZ010000112.1:0-6273 GCA_964499395.1 uncultured Gallionella sp.
GCCAGCGCTTTGAGTATCACCCGGTCGAACTCCGGTGGAAGTTCGGGGTTGATGATGGATGGCGCCACCGGAGGCTCGTGGACCACCTGCTGCATGACGGCTACGCTTTTGCCGAGGAAAGGCTTTTTGCCGGCAAGGAGCTCATACGCAATCACTCCGACAGCATAGATGTCGGAGCGTGCGTCGACTGGCATGCCGATCAACTGCTCCGGCGACATGTAGTGCAGCGAGCCGAGCACATCGCCTACCCTGGTCAGTTCGGACGATTCGGAATGTGCAATGCCAAAATCGCAAATCTTGATACGCCCATCGCTGTTGATCAGGATGTTCGACGGCTTGAGGTCGCGGTGCACGATGCCTTCGGAATGCACATAGCCGAGACCGTCGAGCAGCGGCCTGATGATCTGGACGATTTCGGGAAGGCTGAAGCTTGCGCCATTCAAAAGGTGTGCCTGCAACGATTTGCCGTTCACCAGTTCCATCACGATATAGGCAAGCTGCTCATTCTCGCCATAGTCGTAGATCTGCACGATGCGCGGATGAACGAGCCGTCCCACCGCCTGTGCTTCGTGACGGAAGCGGTTGATGTATTGTTGCAGGTCGGACGGGTCCAGCGACGCCTTGACGATGGCCTTGATCGCGACCCAGCGTGAAATCAGCGGGTCGAAACATTTATAGACCGTGCCCATGGCCCCCTTGCCGAGTTCGGCACGGATTTCATATTTGCCGATCTTTTGCGGTTCAGACATCACACTGGTCAGGCGGCAAGTTGGGAATCGGATGGCGGCTTGAGCGGCAACCAGACCGTAAATTTTGTGCCTTTTCCGATCTGGGTATCGACATTGATGCTGCCGCCGTGATCCTTGACGATCTGGTATGAAATGGAAAGTCCAAGGCCGGTGCCTTTGCCGATTTCCTTGGTGGTGAAAAAGGGGTCGAAAATCTTAGGCAATACATCGGGCGGGATACCTGTTCCGTTGTCCGCAACATCGACTGCAATGCCATCGTTTTCAAGTCGCGTGGAAATGGTGATTTCGCCGTTTTGCGGCGGCAGCACCTGGGCGGCATTTGTAATCAGGTTGAGAAAAACCTGGTTTATTTGCGACGGTGAACAGGTGATGGGCGGTATTTCATGGAACTGCTTGTTGACCTTGATTGATTTAAGCAAATGCCTTGCAAGCCCCAATGTGCTGTTGAGTCCGTCATTCACGTTGAAACTGCTCACCTTGCTGCGATCGAGACGGCTGAAATCCTTCAGGTTGGAGACAATCTCCGCCACTTGGGTGGTGCCGTACAGGCCGTCCTTGACCAAACCGGCAAGTTCGCCCAGCAGCGCATGCTGGCTGATCTGCCCGAGCTGCTCGGATACCAGCGCAAACTGGCGGTTCAAATCTTCGGGAGTGATGTTCGGGTCATTCAGCAAGGCCAACAGCTTTTCACTATTGGCTATTGCGCTGGTGATTTCCGGAAGGCGTTCGTTCACCGCTGACAGGCTGTTGTTTACGTAAGCAAGCGGGGTGTTGATCTCATGCGCAACGCCGGCGACCATCTGCCCGAGCGAGGACATCTTCTCGGACTGGATCAGTTGCGCTTCAGATTCCTTGAGATGCCGCAACGCATCGGAAAGTTCGCGTGTGCGTTCCGTAACGCGGCGTTCCAGGGATTCATTCGCCACCATGATACTGATGCCGAGATAACCGAACCCGATCAGCAGCGCAGCGGCATAGGCGATCATGTAAACGCGGAAACGCTCCTTCTCGGCCAGCTTAGCCTCGAGTTCACGGTTGAACGACAGCAGCAGTCCGCTCAGCCTGGGTCCCGAGTTCAGTTGCTCGATCTTGGTGAACAATGCCTGTCCGACGGGTTCTGATTTGAGCATTTCCTGGGCCGCATCATACATTTCGTTGGATTTGTCTTGTGCGGCCGCATCCATCGCACCGGATAAAGCCAGCATCTTTATCGTGGAATTTTCGAGCGCTTTGCGCTGCGCATCCTGTTCCAGCAAATAATAGCCTGAAGCCGCCGATGCAACCTGTTCAAGGGTCTGGAGGAATTCTTTTTTTCGCGCTTCGTTCTTGGCGGATTTCGCTTCCGTCACAACCGGCTGATTCGCGATCGAAATGATCCTGAGCAGCGCATTTTTGGAGCTGTCGTTCACGGTTCTGTAATTTTCGACCAGCTCGGCTTTCTCGTTGAATGCTTTCGCGATCGGTCCGAGATTCTCGTTCAATGCCGGGCTGTTGACGAGTGGCATGGCATTTTTCAATGCCCTGAGCGCGTTCTTCGCTGCGGGTGCACGATTCTGCAGGATGCTGCGGCCGGGATCCATCTCGGTGCGCATACGCAGCACATCGATATCCCAGCGGCCCTCGATCTCCTGCAATTCACCCAATGACGCAACCACCGCATTGCGATCACCGAGGTTGACTGCTTCGGTCTTGTTATAGAGAAATACGAGCGCGGCAACCAGCCCGAGCGTGACAATGGTAAACGACAGGTGACGTAGTGAGATCATTTGAAATTGTTTCCGATGCGGGTCATGAAATATCAGTATGGCACAAGCGGACAGCCGACAAGCGAACGCTAACAAGAAAACCGCCAAACCGCAATATACCAAACCATGAAGAACAAAGCGCTCAATCTGTGAAACCCCGGCGCCATACTGATGCGCACGCGGTTAATTACGTATACGTACCTGACCGGGGGTGGGGAACGTTTGTCTTCTGGATGCTGCCCAACGGAAGGAATGCCGGCATGAGAATGAAAGCGGTCTTCCCCGGCTGGATACTGTTATCTACTGGATGATTTCCGGACGAACCGCGCGGCAAGCTCATGCAGCGCACCGCCTGCACGAGGTTGGCAGCAATTCCGGCTTGGTGTGTGCACCGTGTGCCGTTAACCCTTGATACATATGAGTGGTTTTACCCGCGCCACCTTACGCGCCAAGCCTGCCTGGTCGGCCGCATCGACGACCGCGCTGACATCCTTGTAAGCGCCCGGCGCTTCCTCGGCAACCCCGCGCATCGATGGGCTGCGTATCAATATGCCGTGCCCTTCCAGATCGTCGACAACCTTCCGGCCGCTCCAGTTGCGCAGCGCCTGGTGGCGGCTCATGGCGCGTCCCGCGCCGTGGCATGCCGAACCGAACGCGAGCTGCATGCCCTGCTCCGTCCCGGCCAGGATATAGGAGGCGGTGCCCATGCTGCCGCCGATCAGAACCGGCTGTCCGGCATCCCTCAAATGATGCGGCAGGTCAGGATGCCCCGGGCCGAACGCGCGCGTCGCTCCCTTGCGATGCACGTAGAGTTTTTTCATGCGGCCGCCGACTTCGTGCTCCTCGACCTTGCAGGTGTTGTGCGACACGTCGTACAGCAGCGGCAGCCGCGCCTGCGGCAATATTTTTTCGAACACTGCACGCGTCAGGTGGGTGAGTATCTGGCGGTTGGCGAGCGCGCAATTGATCCCCGCGCGCATCGCGCCGAGATATTCTTTCCCGAGCGGCGAAGCGATCGGCGCGCAGGCCAGTTCGCGGTCGGGCAGTTCGATGCCGTGACCGGGCGCGGCGATCACCATGCGCTTCAGGAATTCGGTGCCGATCTGGTGGCCGAGGCCGCGCGAGCCGCAATGGATGCTGACCACGATGTCGCCCTCACTGATACCAAATGCCGCGGCGATCTCCGGCGCGTACACGTCGGTCACCAGCTGGACTTCGAGGTAATGGTTGCCTGAACCGAGCGTGCCCATTTCGTCGCGCTGGCGCTTTTTGGCCTGATCGGAAACCTGCGCCGGGTCGGCGCCGCTCATGCAGCCGTCCTCTTCGATGCGCTCCAGATCGGCCGCCGCGCCGAAGCCGCGTTCCACCGCCCAGCGCGCGCCGCCCTTCAGCATCGCGTCCATCTCAGCGGCATCCAGCCTGATCGCGCCGGTGCTGCCCATGCCCGCCGGTATCGTGTGATACAGCGCATCCGCGAGCCGCATCTTCACCGCAGTTATATCTTCGATACACAGACCGGTATGCAAGGTGCGCACGCCGCAGGAGATGTCGAAGCCCACACCGCCCGCCGACACCACGCCGCCCGCGTCGGCATCGAACGCCGCCACGCCGCCGATAGCAAAGCCGTAGCCCCAGTGCGCATCCGGCATCGCCCAGGATGCCTCGACGATGCCGGGCAGCATCGCGACATTGGTGACCTGATCAAAGACCTTGGCGTCCATCTCGCGCAGCAGGGATTCGCTGGCGAAGATCACGCCCGGCACATGCATCTTTCCGAACGGCCTGATGTGCCATTCGTATTCCGATTTACGTTCGAACAGTGCAAGATCCATCGCGTACCCTCCGCTTCGAATTGCCGCTACACGTCCACCACACACTGCGCCATCCATCCTCCATCCGATTGTTGCGCGACCTTCAGCGAAGTGTAGGTCGCCCCTTTTATTTCGACTGCAGGATGGTGGCGCACCACCTCCAGTGCTTCTCCCCAGACATTCGCGTCGAGATGATTTTCATCCAGATGAACTTCAAAGCGGCTGAACAGCATGTTGCGCGTGGCCATCTCGAAGATCAGGCTGTTGAGCCAATCGACCAGCAGCAACTCGGCATCGGGCGCCACGCAGGAAATCTGCAGCATTTCCATTGGCGCCACGATCTCCGGATCAGTGATCACCGCGGTCAGGGCCAGCGCAACCTGTTCGAAAGCCTGTTCCAGCGTTGCGCCCAGGCCGCGCACACCAACATCGGCCTGATGAGGGAAATGTTCCCAATGCGCTGTGTCGGCCATGAGTTGACTTCCTGTTTTTGATATAGCCGTTTCGATTGTGCGCCGATTTTTCCCGCCCGGCAAACACCAGACAACCGTGCTAAAGTGCAACGCATAAAATGGATTATCATGATGCCCGTTCAACCCTTATCGGCAGACAATTCAGCGGATTTGTTGCGCCAGCAGCAACTGGTGGAAGCCCTGTGCGCGCCACGGTTCTTCCCTCTCAAACCCAGGGTCGAAGAAACGCACATCTCATGGGTGCTGCTGACCGGGCGCGATGCATACAAGATCAAGAAAGCCGTCAATCTCGGCTTCCTCGATTTTTCCACGCTGGAGCTGCGCCGCTTTTATTGCGGCGAAGAACTGCGCCTCAATCGCCGCCTTGCGCCGGAACTCTATCTCGATGTCGTCGCGATCTGCGGCAGCCCGGAAGAACCTGTGCTGTGCCCTGTGCAGGACCCAGTGCAAAACCAAGAGCCCGCCATCGAGTACGCGGTGCACATGCGGCGATTTTCACAATCCGACATGATGGACCGCATGATGGCACGCGGTCTCATCACTCCTGCCCATATCGACAAACTGGCCGCCGTCATCGCAGATTTCCACGATGCCCTGCCCGCTGCCGCAGCGGATTCGCCGCATTGCGCGACAAGCGAAATAGAAAAAGCGGCCGAACAGAACTTTGCACCGTTGCCGCTGCTGCTCGGTTCACCCGAAGACATTGCGATGCTGGAAACAGTGCGCGAGGCCAGCGCGCGCGAGTTCGCCGCCTGCGAGCCGCTGTTCCTGCAGCGCGCGGCGGCAGGCCGGGTGCGCGAGTGCCACGGCGACCTGCATCTCGGCAACATCGTGCTGCTGGACGATGTGCCCACCCCTTTCGACTGCATCGAGTTCAGCGCCGAACTGCGCTGGATCGATGTGATCAGCGAGATCAGCTTCACGGTCATGGACCTGCTGCGGCGCGGCCGGCCGCAACTCGCGTGGCGTTTGCTCAACGCCTATCTGGAGAATACCGGCGATTTTTCCGGTGTCGATGTGCTGCGTTTCTATCTCGGCTACCGCGCGATGGTGCGCGCCAAGATCGCCGCAATACGCGCCAGCCAGCGCGGCGCAAGAATGAAAAAGGAAATGAAATCCTGCCTCGGTTATCTGCGCCTGGCCCACAGCTGCCTGACAAAGCGCCGCCCCGCGGTGATCATCACCCAGGGTCTGCCCGGTTGCGGCAAGAGCACGGTCGCGCAAATCGCGCTGGAGCGGCTGGGCGCGATCCGCGTCCGCTCCGATGTCGAACGCAAGCGGTTGTTCGGCTTGACGCCCCTGGCCGACAGCAAGACCCTGCTCGATGCGGACATCTACAGCGAGGACGCGACGCGACGCACCTACGCGCGCCTGCAAGAGTTGGCGCGCGGCGTAATTGCCGCCGGCTTTACCGTGATCGTCGATGCCGCGTTCGTGCTGAAATTCGAACGGGAAATTTTCCGCACGCTGGCACAGGAACTCGAAGTTCCTTTCG
>CAZCKZ010000113.1:0-3149 GCA_964499395.1 uncultured Gallionella sp.
GTATACGTTACCGGCATCCTGCCCATCGAGTACGCTGACATACGCCTTTCGCTAGCCAACATCGGCAAGGCGATGGATGCCGCCAAAGCGGCTGGCATTCCCGTCATCGTCGTGCAGCAGTTCGCTCCCGCCGGATCGCCCGTCTTTGCGCCAGGCAGCGATGGCTGGGAGCTGCACGAAGTGGTGCGCTCGCGCACATGGGATCACTTTTTTGAAAAGAAACTGCCCAGCGCCTTTGCCGGGACGAATCTCGCCGACTGGTTGGGCGAGCGCCAAATCGACACGCTGACTGTCGCCGGTTACATGACGCATAACTGCGATGACTCCACGATCAAGCATGCATTCCATGCGGGACTTGCGGTGGAATTTCTGTCGGATGCAGCCGGCTCCCTGCCATATCTCAACAAGGCGGGTGCCGCCAGTGCCGAGGAGATACATCGCGCGTTCTCAATCGCGATGCAGGCGCGCTTCGCTGCGGTGATGGGCACGGACGAATGGATCTGTTTGTTGCGCACAAATGGCACGGCAGAGCGCGACAATATTTTCAAATCCAATCGGCGCGCCCGTATCGCTCCACCCAGGAAAGCAGATGATTGAACTTCGCGTTATGGCAGCTGATGATGTGGCTGCCATACAAAACTGGCCACCCTATCCGCCCGAGTTCGAGGACCTGGATTACGCGTTGCGGGACTATGGCTGGCTCGCCGAATTCCGGGGCAAGCCGGATACCCTGATCCATGTTGCAGAGCATGCCGGCGAAGTGGTTGCATTCACTATTCTTTCCAGAACGGGTGAAGCAGAAGCGGAATTTCGCATCGCATTGCGAGCAGACATGCTTGGGCGCGGGATGGGAAAAATCATCACCCCCATGACGCTGGAAAAGGGGTTTGTGGAAATGCAATTGGCTTGCATCCGCCTCATTGTGAAGAGCAACAATCCGCGTGCAATCCGTTTATACCAGCGTATCGGATTTACAGAATGCGGGGAGTGCTTGCAGCAGGTAAACGGCAAACTGGTGAACTTCCTGGCCATGGAAATTTCAAGCGGGTCTTATGCCCGCCTTTCAAGTTAGCGCACGCCGGCTGCGGCAACCGTATTGGCCAAGCAAAAGGCCCGGCACTTTCGTGCCGGGCCTTTTTGACCAATCCAAGAACCGATTAAGGAGCCTGGATGTTGGAGGCTTGCTTGCCCTTAGGACCCTGAACTACTTCAAAGCTGACCTTCTGGCCTTCTTTGAGTGACTTGAAGCCGCTCATGTTGATTGCTGAAAAGTGCGCGAAAAGGTCTTCGCTGCCATCATCGGGTGTGATAAAACCAAAACCCTTTGCATCGTTGAACCATTTAACTGTACCAGTTGCCATGTGATTGCTTCCTTACTAAAAAACGGGAACCCCCCCGAAACTGTTTGAATCCAAGATCGCACACGGCAAAACCAGTACTGCAGATACTTTGAGTCAAACACCAGCGCGCTTTTTACTCCTGTTTTATTGATACCGTCAAGTGGTTTATAAAATATTTTTCGATGGGACTTGAAAAAGCACCGCTAATCATCAAATATGATGGCAAGGAACGTATCAGGATACACAACGGAAATTATGGCAGCCAAGCAACTCAGCAATGTGGTACTTGCGCCGGAACGCGCAAAAACAAAACCTCCGCGCATGTTCAAGGTGGTTTTGTTCAATGACGACTACACCACAATGGAATTTGTGGTTGAGGTGTTGCAGCTTTTTTTCGCGCTGGACCAGGAACGCGCCCTGCAAATCATGCTCAAAGTGCATAATGAAGGCTCTGCCGTATGCGGCGTATATTCCCAGGATATCGCCGAAAGCAAGGTTAGCCAGGTATCAGAGTTTGCAAAACAACACGGACATCCGCTACGATGCGGTATGGAGGAAAACTGAAATGATTGCTCAAGAATTGGAAGTCAGCCTGCATCTGGCGTTCGTCGAAGCCCGCCAGAAGCGCCATGAGTTCATCACCGTCGAGCATCTGCTCCTCACCATGCTGGACAACGCTTCCGCTGCACAGGTTTTGCGTGCCTGCGGAGTGGACATAGAAGAGTTGCGCCAGGTACTGACCGAGTTCATCACGACGCATACCCCGGTTATACCGGGCGATCGCGAAGTGGACACCCAGCCCACAGTCGGTTTCCAGCGCGTTATCCAGCGCGCCATCCTGCATGTGCAATCAACCAACAAAAAGGAAGTAACCGGTGCCAACATTCTGGTCGCCCTGTTCGGCGAGAAGGATTCTCACGCGGTATATTTCCTGACCCAGCGCAACGTCAGCCGCCTTGATGTTGTGAACTATATCGCTCACGGCATCGACAAGACCCAGCCCGGCACACCGGCAAGACCGCAAAGTGATTCCGAATCCGAAGTGGAGCAGGGCAACGGCGAAGCGCTGAAGAGCTACACGCAAGATCTGAACGCGCAGGCACTGGCCGGCAAGATCGACCCGCTGATCGGCCGTGAAACCGAGTTGGAACGCGTCATCCAGACGCTATGCCGCCGCCGCAAGAACAACCCCCTGCTGGTCGGCGAAGCCGGCGTGGGCAAAACCGCCATCGCCGAAGGCCTGGCGCGGCGCATTGTGGAAAACGATGTGCCTGAAGTCCTCAAGGATGCGCATGTGTATTCGCTCGACATGGGTGCACTGCTGGCAGGCACCAAGTATCGCGGCGACTTTGAACAGCGCCTGAAGGCAGTGCTGAAAGAGCTTAACGATGCCGCCCACGCGATCCTGTTCATAGACGAAATTCACACCATGATAGGCGCGGGTGCGGCTTCCGGCGGCACGATGGATGCCTCAAATCTGCTCAAGCCTGCATTGTCGAATGGGCAATTGAAATGCATAGGCGCGACCACCTATCAGGAGTATCGCGGCATTTTCGAAAAGGATCATGCGCTGTCGCGGCGCTTCCAGAAAATCGATGTGCCGGAACCTTCTGTCGAGCAAACCATCTCGATCCTGCGCGGCCTGAAATCGCGCTTTGAAGAACATCACAGCGTCAAATACAGCGCGGCAGCACTCACCAGTGCCGCGGAACTTTCCGCACGTTTCATCAATGACCGTCATCTTCCGGACAAGGCGATCGATGTGCTGGATGAAGCCGGTGCTGCCCAGCGCATACTGCCGAAGTCGAA
>CAZCKZ010000113.1:3159-6205 GCA_964499395.1 uncultured Gallionella sp.
TGATGGACCACGAGGCCATCACCAAGTGCAAGCAGTACGATATGCCGATCCAGGTCTTCAACTTCAAGAAGGAAGGCAACATTGAGCGAGCCGTCCAGGGCGAGCGGGTCGGCACCTGGATCAAGCGCTGTGTCGGCGGGCAGAAAGGACACGGGCCATGACCGACGACGAAATCCTCATAGACGTCGAAGAACGGATGGACAAGGCGATCGACGTGCTGGATGAAGCAGGTGCTGCCCAGCGCATCCTGCCCAAGTCCAAACAGAAGAAAACCATCGGCAAGCACGAGATCGAGGAGATCATCGCCAAGATCGCGCGCATTCCGGCGCGCAGCGTTTCCTCCGATGACCGCAACACCCTGAAGACGCTTGATCGCGATCTGAAAGCAGTGGTATTCGGCCAGAACAAGGCGATCGACGCGCTGGCCACCGCCATCAAGATGTCGCGCAGCGGTCTGGGCAACCCGCAAAAGCCCATCGGCAGCTTCCTGTTCTCCGGTCCGACCGGCGTTGGCAAGACCGAAGTGGCGCGGCAGCTTGCCTATGCAATGGGCATGCCGCTGCACCGTTTCGACATGTCCGAATACATGGAACGCCACGCCGTGTCGCGCCTGATCGGCGCGCCACCCGGCTATGTCGGGTTCGATCAGGGCGGACTGCTTACCGAGGCGATCAGCAAACAGCCGCATGCGGTGCTGCTGCTGGACGAGATCGAAAAGGCACACCCGGATATATTCAACATCCTGCTGCAAGTGATGGATCACGGCACGCTCACCGACAATAACGGGCGCAAGGCCGACTTCCGCAACGTGGTGATCATCATGACCACCAATGCCGGTTCGGAAGCCCTGAACAAGAGCCAGATCGGTTTCACCAAGAGCAGCTCGGGCGGCGACGAACTGATGGACATCAAGCGCACCTTCACACCGGAATTCCGCAACCGTCTGGATGCCGTGATCTCCTTCGCGCCGCTGGATCACGAAGTCATCCTGCGCGTGGTGGACAAATTCCTGATGCAACTCGAAGAGCAGTTGCATGAGAAGAAAGTGGAAATTGTATTCACCGACGCGCTCAAGGACTATCTGGCAGAGCAGGGTTTCGATCCGTTGATGGGTGCACGCCCGATGGCACGCTTGATTCAGGACACCATACGGTCCGCGCTGGCCGACGAGTTGCTGTTCGGTCGCCTGGCAAACGGCGGCCAAGTGACGGTCGATGTCGATGCGGACGGCAAAATAAAACTGGTGTTTGCCGAAGAGCCGGTTCCTGCCTAAAAGGTTTCTGCACAACTACTGATGAAGCGACTGGCCACTTGGCGAAGTTGGCAAACAACGCCAACCGAGCCATGGGTTATACGCGCCTGGTGGTGCCTCGTCGAAAAGAGGCTCAAAAACCTCATGTATCGCAACATACATTCCGGTTTTTGCGAGTTGGGCGGTATCAACATGCCTCCCTGTCAAACGCACCTTTCCCTTTCCTCTTCGCCTGACCTGCGCTCGCTACGCTGTGCAAAAGCCTTTCAATCGTATTCAATATAGAGGGCGCTTCGCCCCTTCTCCCACCGGCCCGTTACATTTCGGATCACTGGTCGCCGCCATCGGCAGCTATCTGGATGCCAAACATCACCAGGGCAAGTGGCTGGTTCGCATCGAAGACCTAGACACACCGCGCACCGTAAAGGGCGCGGCCGATGAAATCCTCGGCACGCTGGAAGCTTGTGGCCTGCACTGGGATGAAGACATCGTTTACCAAAGCCAGCGCACTGCCGCCTATGAGGAAGCATTTCTCCGGCTGAAAGAAGCGGGTGTCATGTATCCCTGCGCATGCAGCCGCAGGGAAATCGCAGATTCGGCGCTGCAACATGGTAACGAACTGATCTATCCCGGTACGTGCCGCAATGGTTTACCAATGGGAAAATCAGCCCGCGCATGGCGGGTGCGCGTTGATAAAGTGCCGGTCAGCTTTTCAGACCGGCTGCAAGGGAAAATCATCCAGGATTTGGCAGCCGAGGCCGGCGATTTCGTCGTGTTGCGCGCCGATGGATTGTTTGCCTACCAGCTTGCGGTCGTGGTGGACGATGCCGCACAAGGGATCACTGACGTGGTTCGCGGAGCCGATCTGCTCTACTCCACGCCGCGCCAGATATATTTGCAACAATTGCTCGGACTGGCCACACCGTCCTATATGCACCTGCCGGTAGCGGTGAATGCACAGGGCGAAAAGCTCAGCAAACAAACCCTTGCCCAACCGGTAACGAAACACAACGCGATTTCCACCCTGTTCAATGCACTGGTGTTCTTGCGTCAAGTACCACCGGCTGAACTACAGCACGGCACGGTTGAACAAATATTAGAATGGGCAATTGCCAACTGGCAACCAGACTCTTTGTTGGACTGCCGCGAACTCGCAATTGAATGAATCTATTGGACGCCGAAACGGAATCCGGGATACCCGACAACAGATGTTCAATATTCACGTTAACCCGGAAGCGGGGGGCTTTTCGCACAGGTTTGGTAAAAGGATTGCAACTCCCGCAAAGCAACTGCAAATTACTGATTTAATTGCTGGCGTATCTGGTGATGAACCACTCTCGGAGATTCTTCTCATCACCATTGAGGCATTCCCCCCCGTGCTGTTATCCTGCCTGTCATGCACTCCCCGCCCCGAGACTTTAGGCACGCCGTGAATAATCCCCAATCCGGCATGACCCTGATCGAACTTGTTTTGGTCATAGCCATAATAGCCGTCCTTGTCGCATTCGCGATTCCACAATACCAAAGCTACAGGGACCGCGTTGATGTGAGTCACGCCGTCTCTGATATAGCCGATATCAGCATGTTTATCAAACAATACGAAACCGACATGCGCGAACTTCCAGCCAACCTGAACGATGTGGGTCTCGGATCCAAACTCGACCCCTGGGGTAATCCCTACCAATACTTCAATATCACGACAGCAACAGGGAAGGGCAAGCTGCGCAAGGACAAATCCTTGAACCCGATCAATTCCGACTACGACCTTTACAGCATGGGCAAGGACGGCAAGAG
>CAZCKZ010000114.1:0-6144 GCA_964499395.1 uncultured Gallionella sp.
TACGACATGTGCAAGGCGATCGACCGGGGGATGCGCATCGAATGTATCCAGCTCGAAGAGAAACATGGTGGCAAGAGCGGAACGTGGCTTCGAGCAAGCACGGGTCAACGGATAAAGGATTCCGCATGATAAAAGTGTTGTTCTTCGGGCCGGTCGCGGAACGCGTCGGCAACAGCGAGGTGGCTGTGGATTTCAGCGCCGGGATGCGTTTGCAGGATTTGCGCGTGCAGTTGCAGGAAAAGTATCCGGCGGCTTTCGAGATCGTGTGTTTCGCGGCGGTGAACGGCGAGCAGGTACAGGACATGTCGTTGCTGCTGGCCGAAGGTAACGAAGTCGTGTTTATGTCCAAATTTTCCGGCGGCTGACATGAGGGCTACTAAAAATCCATATTTCATCCCAACTGATGGAGCTACTAGCCATTCCACTAAGTTGCCAAAAAACGGCAACCAAGTGGCTGGTTATACTGCGTTACGGCAAAAATTTCTTGCTTGCATATATTTCATATGCGGCGCTGCTAAATTTTCACCGTGCCTTGCATTTGGGCGAACTCTGAATTTTTCGAGGTCCTCATGAAAGATGCAGTGCGTATCCAGCAGGAAGATTTTTCCCAGGACGAGGAAATCGAAGCGCTGCGCGCCAGTTCGAAACGCATGGGGGGCATCGCCACGTTCATCGGCTGCGCGCGCGATTTTTCCGAAGGGCGCGAAGTGACGCAGATCAGTTTCGATGCCTATGGCAGCATGGCCGTGGCGGAGATGAACAAGTTGCGCGACGAGGCGATCGCGAAATTCGCGCTGCTGGATGCGCGCATCGTGCACCGCGTCGGCGTGGTCGGTGCCGGCGACCAGATCGTATTCATTGCGGCGGGTGCAGAGCATCGCGCACCCGCGTTGCAGGCCTGCCAGTGGCTGATCGACGAGCTGAAGCAGCGCGTGCCGATCTGGAAAAAAGAGATCACGCCGCAGGGTGATGCATGGGTGACACCGCATCCTTAAAACCAGAGATTTCAAAAATGCCCAAAGTATTTATTTTCGTCGGGCACTCCGGCTCCGGCAAGACCACGCTGATCGAGAAGCTGCTGCGCGAGTTGAGCGGCCGCGGTCTGCGCATCGCCACGATCAAGCATGCGCACCACAAGGTGGTGCTGGATACGCCCGGCAAGGACAGCTGGCGCTACAAGCAGGCGGGTGCGGTGATGAGCATGCTGGTCACGTCCAATGAGTTGCAACTGGTTGCCGATGCGGTCGACCGGCGCGAGCCGGAGCAACTGGCGCAGCGTTTTCTGGGCGAGGCGGACCTGGTGCTGGCGGAGGGTTTCTCGCACGCTGCCGGTGTGAAGATCGAGGTGCTGCGCCGCGAATGTTCCGTGACGCCGCGCTGCGTGATCGAAGACGGGCTGATTGCGATGGTCACCGATGTCGGCGAGGCCCATCCGCAGTTGCCGCATTTCGCGCTCGACGATATCGGCGGGGTCGTTCAGTTCATGCTGGATCGCAAGTGATCGAAGACTGTACCGCAATCATTCTTGCCGGCGGCGACTCGCGGCGCATGGGCAGCGACAAGGCGAATCTGCTGCTCGGCGAACAGACATTGCTGCAGCGCGTGATTGCGAAGATGCAGCAGGTGTTTCCCGCGGTCATCGTCAGCGTCCGCCAGCCGCGTCCCGAAATCGATCTGCCGCAAGTCTGCGATGACCAAGCCGGGATGACAGCAGGCGGCGGCCCGCTGGCGGGACTGGCCGCCGGTCTCGGTCAAATCGCTACACCGTGGGCCTTTGCGGTGGCCTGCGATATGCCTTTCGTGGAACCGGCGATGATCGAATTGCTGGCAAAATATCGCGACGAATATCAGGCTGTCGTTCCTGTCGTGCAGGACCATCCGCAGCCGCTGGCGGCATTTTATGCGGGCAGTTGTCTGGACACGCTGCGGGCGCATCTGGCGGGCGGCGGCAAAAACAGTTTGCGCGCCGTGCTTGAGCAATTGCGGGTGCGTTATGTGGATGAGCCGGATCTGTTGCAAGCCGATCCGGTGCTGCGCAGTTTCTACGATCTCGATACGCCGCAGGATGTGGCAACCGCAATGAGACGATTTTGAGGGTGAGACCGGACGCGAACAATGGTCGGGAAAATGTTTCTTCAGAGGTGGCGTTTTTTTTGAGCTTGACGGATTGAGCTGATTTTTCACCCGGATCAGTGCCCGGACATTTTTTCGTGTAAATTCGCCCGATCTAAAACTGACGGCGGATCCAATTTTTGGAACAAGCTATATGGAATATTTATCTGTAACAAATGCGCAGGCGCGCATTCTGGAATCCGTAAAATTGCTTGCTGCAGAGTCGGTCGGGCTGGAGCAGTCACTGGGGCGCGTGCTGGCAGAGGATGTGCGCGCCAATCGCGACCTGCCCCCGTATGACGTGTCGGCAATGGATGGCTACGCGGTGCGCAGCGCCGATCTGGCGAATATTCCCGCGACACTGGCTGTCATCGAGGACATCAAGGCGGGCGACCTGCCGGCCAAAACTGTCCAGGCCGGCCAGTGCGCGCGCATCATGACCGGTGCGCCTGTGCCGCAAGGTGCGGATGCGGTGATTCGCGTCGAAGACACGCTGGCCTCGACGGATAATCTTGTGCAGATCAATGTTGCGGTGAAACCCGGCAACGACATCCGCATGCAGGGCGAGGGCATGCGCGACGGCGATGTGGTGCTGGCAGCGGGAACCGGGATCACGCCCGGCGTGATCGGCGTGCTCGCCACGGTGAAACAGGCACAGGTGCAGGTGTACCGCCGTCCGCGCGTGGCGATCCTGTCGACCGGAAATGAGCTGGAAGACATCGACGATCCGGTCGACCCGGACAAGATCCCCAACTCCAACAGCTATGCGCTGATGGCGCAGGTTCAGGCGCTGGGCATAGAGCCTGACTTGCTCGGCATCGCGCGCGATGATCCTGCCGAACTGGAGGAATATTTGCAGCGCGGCCTGAGATTCGATGTGCTGCTGGTGTCGGGCGGCACATCGGTCGGCGTGCATGATTACGTCCGTCCGACCGTCGAGGCGCTGGGCGTGCAGATGAAATTCTGGCGTGTGGCAATGAAGCCGGGGCATCCGGTCGCATTTGGTGTGCTGCAGCGGAATGGTGACCGCACTTCAAAAGCAGTTGAGGTGGATGGCGGGCAGGACACGGTGTGCGAAGCATTTGGTGCGGGATTGCCCGCGAGCCCTCGTTCCCGCAACCTGCCGCTTCGCGGTAACGTGTCACGAGGGCCAGTGCAAGACGCGAGGAGCGCAGCGACGCAGGCATATCTTGCAGATAGACAAGGAAGCGAGCACCGAGCAACGCAGCGTGCGGAAGGGTGGCTGCATAGCAGCCGGGAACCCACCGGCCTACCCCTTGCGGGTGAATGCGCCGCCTCAACTGCTTTTGTGTTTGGTTTGCCCGGCAATCCGGTCTCCAGCATGGTCTGCTTCGAACAGTTCGTTGCGCCGGCTTTGCGCCGCATGATGGGTCATCAACGTTTGTTTCGACGTACCATAACGGCGCGCCTGGCGCACAGCGCGCAGCATCGGCCGGGGCGCACCGAATTCGTCCGGGTGACGCTGGCGAAGGAAGAGGGCGGCTACTCGGCAACCTCCACCGGCGCGCAGGGCAGCGGCATGCTGTTGTCGATGGCCAGGGCGGACGGCCTGCTGGTTATACCCGCCGAAAGTATGGGTCTGGCGTCGGGCAGCGCGGTGACCGTGCAGTTGCTGGACGGAACGGTGTTTCAGGATGATACGGGATTCAAGGAATGATCTTGCAGGTTGGGTTAGCGCAGCTTGACCCGACCTGTTCGCGAGCCGGGTACCTGCAAGAGTAGCCAGCCGGTTCCGGCATGCCGTGGTTCTACGCCGCCATTTTTTATCCCGATCACCCACCAAGCGTGATGTATCCGGCAAACGGAAAAGTTGCTTTACATTACCTGCCGTGCTTGTTACTTTGCGTGCTGAGATGGAATGCTTCCCGGAGTATCCGCTCCGAACCGCCCAACAAGGGCTGATGAGGCCTACCGATGACCGGGCAACGGGGCGGTAGGCAAAACCGCCCCTCTGCCGACATTCAATTTGGGTGGAGAAGATATGGGCTTCCATGGTTTTCTTGCGGCAGGTTGCGGCGATCTCGTATTGGACCGACTCGGTAGCTGCACTTGCCTGGAATCCGGCTCAGGGCAAAGCAAGACTTTCCGCACGGCACACTCCAAGCCAAAATAAACAACCGCGGTGCGCAAAGCGGCCGACAGGCATCCCGGAATTCCTGGCATGTTTGCATGCATTTTGTGGGGGGATGGTATGAAAAAATTCCAAGTTTTCCTGATCGGTGTTCTCATGGGTTGCTCCCTGCCCGCGCTGGCGGAACAACCGATTGTGCCGGCTGAAATTCCCGGTGTGGCCAAGGTGAGTGCGGAGGAAGTGGTGGACATGATAAACAGTCTTCCGCTATTGGTCGTGATCGACTCACGCCGAAAAAATGAATTCGAAAACGGTCATATCGAAGGGGCGATCAACATCACCGACACCGGGATGACCCCTGCCGGGCTGAAAAAGATCGCCCCGCGACGAGACACTCCGCTGCTGTTCTACTGCAACGGGGAACGCTGCCAGCGCAGCAGCAATGCCGCAAAACTGGCGCTGAAATGGGGTTATAGCAACGTGTTCTGGTTTCGCGGCGGCTGGCAGGAATGGAGCGCCAAATACCTGCCTGTCGCCAGGTAGCGCCAGGTCGAGCATATTTCATGAGCTTCCAATTACCCTCGCTCAAATCCCTTACGATCGGCATTCTGGTTGTGCTGGGCCTGTTTTCGATCCTCACGCTTTTTGTTACCACGTTCTATTTTCATAATGCTGCACTGGATTTGCAAACCAGGAGCATATCCCGCGTTGTGGATGTGGCGAGCCAGGAAGTGGTCATGCAAATTCACGACAGGGCCTTTGCTCTGGGAACCCAGCTGCAGGGACGTATTGAATTTCGCGACACATTGAACAGGCTGAAGCAGGGCAAAGGCCGGTCTGAAATGCAAAAAATACTTGATGATACCTTCGTGCATGGTTCTTCCGACGCATCAAGAATTGACCTGGTCAAACTGCGCGTGTACGGCCCCGGCCTCAAATGGCTTGCGGAAAGCAGCCTGGGAATGAAGGGTCTGGCGGCGCAATTCGATCACGCGTTGTTCAAGCAGGCTGTCGGACGCCACGGGGCAGAGCGACTCAAGGCGCTGGGGGGGTTATGGCTTTCACCCTCCGGCCCGCTTTATTCGATACTGTTGCCCCTGGGCGGCCTGAAAATCTCCGGCTATCTGGAAGTGGTTGTAAACCCTGTTTTCAATCTGCCTTCCGTTGCGAAGATGACCCGCATGCCGCTGACAATATATGGCGCTGACGGGGAAATGCTGTATCAATCGCCGGATTCATCCATACAACGGTACAAAAAAAACGTCAGCCTGGAATACGTTCTGCGCACCAGCAGCGGTAAACCAGCATATCGCCTGGTCAGCCTGGAGGACGTGGAACAGTTTGATCTTGACATGGCGCGAACCGAAACCATCGCTACGTTGAGTTTCATAACATTGATCGTGTTGAGCATCATCGCCGGGCTATGGTCTTTCAACCGATTCCTGTTCCGTCCCATGCATGTCATGCAGAATGAAATGGAACGCGCCGTGCAAGGGGATTTCTCCGCAACAGTAGGGGGTCATACCCTGAAGGAATTTCATGCTTTGGCTTCAGCCTTCAACATCATGGTGCTCAAGGTGGCCGACAACATTCGGCAATTGCAGCAGCTTTCCTTCGTTGACGCGCTCACCGGCATCAGCAACCGGCGCCAGTTCGATCTGTCGCTGCAGGCCGAGTGGCAGCGCGCACAACGCAGCCGACAGGATCTGTCGCTGATCATGCTGGATATCGATTACTTCAAGCGCTACAACGACAGCTATGGACATCTTGCCGGAGACGAGTGCCTGCGCATTATGGGTGCCATGCTCAGGAGCGTGGTCAAACGCTCGACCGACGTGTTGGCGCGTTACGGTGGCGAGGAATTCGTCATCCTGTTGCCCGATACCTCTGCGCAAGGCGCAGGTTTGATTGCAAAAAGAATCGCCGATGAACTGGCCAGA
>CAZCKZ010000115.1:0-6083 GCA_964499395.1 uncultured Gallionella sp.
CGATATCGTCCGGTTCGCCTTCGCGCTTGAGCAGGGTATGCGCGACGATCTTGCGGCGCTGTTCCTGATCCATCCAGTCTGCGTTTTCCGGCCACACGATCACGCCGGGAGCGACGGCATTGACGCGCACTTGCGGTGCCATTTCCTGCGCCAGCCCCTTGGTCAGCGCGACCAGTCCGGCCTTCGCGACGCTGTACAACAGGTGGCCGTGCATCGGGCGCTCTGCGTGGATGTCGGTGATGTTCACGATACAGCCATGGCGGCGGCGCAATTCGTCAGCAGCAGCCTGTGCCAGGAAAAGCGGGGCCTTCAGGTTGGTGCCAAGCAAATCGTGCCATTGCGGTTCATTGATATCCGCCAACTGTGTGGCGTAAAAGCTTGAAGCGTTGTTGACCAGTGCATCCAGCCGCCCGAATTGTTTGACGACCTTGTTCACCAGTTGCGGCAAAGCGTTCAAGTCGAGCAGGTCAGCCTGGAACACCGCAGCGCTTTTCGGACGCAGGTCATTCAGCTGCTGTTGCAGGGCCAGCGCCTCCTGGTCGGAGCTGCGGTAGTGAATCGCGAGCCGGCTCCCGGACGCGTGCAGGCGGCGGCAGATCGCCGCGCCGACGCGTTTCGCCCCTCCCGTCACCAATACCACCTTGCCCTGCATCTGACCTTCCTCGCTTTGCTTTTAATCAAGCTGCTAAAATCACTACCCCGTGAATTATACCTGACCATGCCCGCTACTCTACCTGCGCCCGCCGCGGAAGCCGCGCAACACAGCGCATCATTGACCGAATCCATCCGGCACGACATCGCCGCACAGGGCGGATGGATTCCGTTTGCGCGCTTTATGGAGCTGGCATTGTATTCACCGGGGCTGGGCTATTACGCGGCCGGCGCGCACAAGTTCGGCGCAGCAGGCGACTTCATTACCGCACCCGAACTCTCGCCGCTATTCGGGCGCACGCTGGCGCGACAGGTGGCCGAGATCATGGCATCCAGCGCAGCGAACCTGCTGGAGCTGGGCGCGGGCAGCGGCAAACTGGCAGTGGATATGCTGGCCGAGCTTGAGCAAATGGGCAGCCTTCCGGACAGCTATGCCATCCTCGAGGTGAGCGCCGAGCTGCGCGCACGCCAGCAAACGCGCATGCGCGAACACTTGCCGCACCTGCTGGATCGCGTGCGCTGGCTGGATGAGTTGCCGGAAAGATTCAGCGGTGCGATCGTCGCCAACGAGGTGCTCGATGCATTGCCCGTGCATCTGGTGCATTGGCGGGACAGCGCGATCACCGAGTGCGGCGTTGCCGCCGACGGGCAAGGCTTCATCTGGCGGGAGCGCGCCATCAGCGCCCCGGCTTTGTTGCATACCGCGCAGCAGATCACTGTGCCGGACGATTATCTCAGCGAAATTTGTCTCGCCGCGCGCGGCCTGATCAACAGCCTCGCACAACGGCTGGAGCAGGGCACGATGCTGTTCATCGACTACGGTTTCGGCGCACGCGAGTTCTACCATCCGCAACGCCGCAGCGGCACGCTGATGTGCCACTACCGCCACCATGCCCACGATGATCCGTTCTTCCTGCCCGGCCTGCAGGACATCACTGCGCATGTGAATTTCACCGACATCGCGGAATGCGGCATCGATGCGGGTCTGGAACTGCTCGGTTACACCTCGCAGGCATTTTTTCTGATCAACTGCGGCATCACCGAATTGATCAGGGATACCCCGCCGGAAAACCTGCGCGACTATCTGCCGCTCTCGGCGCAGTTGCAGAAACTCACCAGCCCGGCCGAGATGGGCGAGCTGTTCAAGGTGATCGCTTTGGGGAAAAAAATGGCGAACCCGTTATCCGGATTCGCCAGCGGTGATCTGACGCGCCTGCTGTAAACCAGGCGTCAAGCTGCGTTGCGCTGTTGCTCGACCAGCCCTGCTATCGCGGCGATGCGCCCCTGTTGCACTGCTTCGGCAATGGCACTGCTGTCCGGACATTGCTTTGCGATTTCGCCCGCGTCGACCGCGCGCGCGACAGCCAGCAGCTGCAACAGGTAATCTTCCTGCGGATAGGCATCCTGCGCGTGACCGATGCGACCGCGCGCATCCGCGGCGCACGCCTGCAACAGATGCGCGAAGCGTTCCGGCCGGCGCCATGCATCCGTCGACTGGAACAATTTGATGATGGTTTCGGCGCGCAATTCCCTGGCACGATGGATGTCGCCGTGATAACGCGCGGCCAGCAGCGCCAGATCACGGCATTCGCCCGATGCACGCAGGCGTTCCGAGAGTTGCTTGACCAGTTCCACGCTGCGCAACTCGTGTCCGGTGTGGCGCGGCAATATATCCTTTGGCGTGTTGCCCTTGCCCAGATCGTGGGTCAGCGCGGCGTAGCGCGTTTCCAGCGTGTAATCGTGTTGTGCCGCATCGTCGACCACCAGCAAGGTATGTATGCCGCAATCGATCTCGGGATGATATTTTTCCGGTTGCGGCACGCCGAACAGCGCGTCCACCTCGGGAATGATCTTTGCCAGCGCGCCGCAGCTGCGCAGCGTTTCGAAAAAACGCGATGGCTTTTTCTCCATCAGGCCGCGCGCCAGTTCCTGCCAGACACGCTCCGCCACCAGCGCATCCACTTCGCCGTTGTCCACCATGCCGCGCATCAACTCCAGCGTCTCGGGCGCGATGGCGAAGCCGAAGCGTGCGGCAAAACGCGCCGCGCGCAAAATCCGCACCGGGTCTTCGCCGAACGCCGCGCTGACATGGCGCAGGATGCCCGCGCGCAGGTCGGCCACGCCGTTATGCGGATCGATCAGCCTGCCGTCGGTATCCTCGGCGATCGCATTGATCGTGAAATCGCGGCGCAGCAGATCCTGCTCCAGCGTGACATCCGGCGCGGCATACACGGCAAACCCCTGATAACCGCGCGCGGTCTTGCGCTCGGTGCGCGCCAGCGCATATTCCTCGTGGGTCTCAGGGTGCAGGAACACCGGGAAATCCTTGCCGACCGGCTGGAATCCCTGCGCCACCATCTGTTCCGGCGTGCTGCCCACCACCACCCAGTCGCGGTCCTGGACGGCCAGTCCCAGCAAACGGTCGCGCACCGCGCCGCCCACGCAATAGATCTTTGCGTCAGTTGCCACTGGTGCTGGCCTGGCGGTTGTCCGCCGGCGGGTTATCCGGGGATTTTCCCGGCACGGTGCCGAGGCGCTGCTTGAGCGAGTGCGGCGGGTCGTCGAACTGGTCGGCGTAAAAGACGGTATTGCTCATTACCTTTTCCACATAGTCGCGCGTTTCCTGGTAGGGGATGGTTTCCGCATAGATCGCGCCTTCGAGCGGTTTGTCGCCAAGCCACTGGTGTGCGCGGTATGGTCCGGCATTGTAAGCGGCTGAAGCCAGCACCGGGTTGTTTCCGGACCGGGACAGCACCGATTTCATGTAATAAGTGCCGATCCGCAAATTGGTGTCGAGCTGATGGATCAGTGCCTTGCGGTAACTCTTCAGCCCGAGTTTTTTTGCAACCCAGCGCGCAGTGCTCGGCATGATCTGCATCAGTCCTGCCGCGCCGGTTTCGGACTTGGCGCTGGTCGTAAAACGGCTTTCCTGGCGCATCAGCCCATACACCCAGGCCTCGTCGAGACCGTGTTCGCGAAGATGTTCCTGCAGGTCGGCCCGGTAAGGAGCAGGGTAGCGCATGCTGAAATCGTGTTCGGATACGGTCTTGTCAGCCGCGCCGATCGCGCGGTCGTACATCTTGTTGCGCCGCGCGATTTCCGCCGCAGTCAGCAATTGCCGGTCAGTCAGGTTGTTCACCACCCAGCGCCACTCCTCCAGCGCATCGCTGCGCATCCCGATGCGGTAAAGGGTCAGCGTGCGCTGCACGCCCGGCATCGCGGATACTGCGGCGATGGCCTGGCTGTCCGGCTTGTAGACCGGATCGGCCTGGCTTAACACCCCGGTGCCGGACAATTCATCGCCGGCAAGCAGTCCGTAAAAACTGTACTCTTCGCTCAATGGCGCGAAAATTTTCCTCGCTTCGGTTGTTTTGCCCAGTGCCTCCAGCGCGCGCGCCTTCCAGTACAGCCACGCGGATTCCTGCTGCTGTTCGCCGCTCATCGCGTTCACGCTTGCCAGCACCTCGGGCCAGTCATGCGCGCGCAATGCGGCGCGGACCCGCCATGCGGATTGCTGCTCGTTGAGCGGCATGTCCGACGCGTCCCGGTACCATTGCAGCGCGCGTCCATCCAGGTTGCGCGCCGCCTGGTAGGCCAGCCGGCCATAGCAGTAATGCTGTTCCGCCGGCGGAAAATATCCGGCAATCTTCGCCCAGTGTGCGGCGGCCAGATCGGTGCTTTGCTTGGCCAGCCGTTCCACGGCAAACATTGCCGCAACGCGCTGGCCCTTGCCGGCCAGTCTGGCGTTCCATCCCATCACCGGAACGGTGTCGTCGTCGTAGATATCGGCACAGGGACCGTCGCAACCCCCGGCGCCGCCTGAGGATTGCGCGGATCCGTTCGCCGCGGTATCGGCACTGCTGCCGAAGCCAAGCCGGGACCAGAGATTGCGCCAGCCGGATTGCTCCGCGGATGGCGGGGTTGAAGTTGCATCGGTAGCGGACACCGCAGCCACCGCCGATGCGCTGGCCGGCGTTTGCGCTGCCGGCATGTTCGCTGAACGGAGATTGCCCGCGGTCAGTTTTCTCAGGTAACGGTCCGGATCCGCGGCGGCGCTTCTGAGCATCGCAGGCAAACCCGCATACTGTTCATCCAGTTGCCCGGACAGCTGGATCGCAAAAGACACATTGTTCGCTTCCAGCGCCAGGCGCATCCGCCGGCTGACATCCTGCTTGCTGATGATGCCGGCAGACAACGCGGCCTTGAACAGCACATCGCAACTATCCGGCAGCTCCTTGCCGAGGAACCATAATTTCCGCGCCTCGCGCAGCGCTTCCGTTTCCTGGCTGCGGCGGCGCGATTGCAGCGCATAGCAGGCCAGTTCGCTGTCTCCGTTGCGCAGGTGCGGGTATACGGCATCGAACTCGTCCCACTGCTGTTTTTCGCCGAGCACCTTGAGCCATTCGCCGCGCAACAGGTCGATCACCGGCGTGTCTTCAGGGCGCGACAGGAACTGTTTTACCGCGTTGTCGAGGGAATTCGCGACAGGCTTCTGGCCGGTGTTCTTCAGCGCGAGGCTCAGCTGGTAGTAGCTGACGTAGACCTCCATCGGCGAGGTTCTGAGCCGCTGCGCATAGCGTCGCAGTTTGGCGCTATCGCCGGCGAGATAGGCATCGTGCGCGGCAAGGAAATCCGCATCACCGGCAGTGGCCGGGGCTGTTTTGCCGTGCTGCGGGGACGCTCCGGCGGACTGGACAGCCAGGGCGGGCGGGGTGATCAGCAGCAGGAAATAAAGTATGAATCGCATCGAAAATCATCAGGGAATATTCGCGCCGAGGCACGCACTTTGCAAAGTCTACCCCATGAGTGGTGCGACCGTAACCGCTTCCGTCGGTCGCACGAGCGAATAAAATCCATGCACAGACCGCATCCGTGTTCAGATTGGTCGTCCGGCCCGGCCCCGGTCAGGAGCCCATCCTGCGGCAATAGCAGTAAACGAACTGCTGCACCGTGCCGGACGGAGTGTGGTGCGCTTCTTTTTCGTGTCTCAGCAGCGAGAAAGCTTCACCAAACTCGGCATGCAATTCGTCGGGGCGGTAACGCATGACCGGCAAACCGCTGCACTGGTTCGGGCCGTCTTCGGCGAAGGTGGCGACGATCACGTGACCGCCGGGCTTGACGGCGCGAAACACGGCCTGCACATAGGCGGCGCGATCTTCCGGGGAGGTCAGGAAATGGAACACGGCACGATCATGCCAGATATCAAATTGATGGTCGGGCAGATTCGCTTTGGTGATATCCGCTTCGATCCACCGCACGGCGGATGCCTTGCCGCCCAGGCGTTTGCGCGCCGCAGCGAGTGCCGCCGCGGACAGGTCCAGTACCGTCAGATTGGTATAGCCCAGTGCCAGAAGATCATCGACCAGCGTCGATGCACCTCCGCCCACGTCGATGATGGCAGCATCAAGACCGGCACCGGTGGCCTTGACCAG
>CAZCKZ010000116.1:0-868 GCA_964499395.1 uncultured Gallionella sp.
CCCAGGGCCTGGGTTTTGGCGCGCCGACGGCGGCCGAACTGGAAATGGCGGAACTGTTGTGCAAGCTGTTGCCTAGTCTGGAAATGGTGCGCCTGGTGAGTTCCGGCACTGAAGCCACGATGACTGCAATCCGCCTGGCGCGCGGATTTACAGGGCGCAGCCGCATCATCAAGTTCGAAGGCTGTTATCACGGACACTCAGATGGTTTGCTGGTCAAGGCCGGATCCGGAGCGCTGACGTTCGGGCAGCCGAGTTCGTCCGGTGTTCCGGCAGAGATCGCCGCCCTCACCACGGTGCTGGACTACAACGATGCAGCAGGGCTGGAGCGTGCCTTTGCCGAAATGGGCAATGAAATCGCGGCGGTGATCGTGGAGCCGGTGGCGGGCAACATGAATCTGATCACGCCCAAGCCGGAGTTCCTGAATGCGTTGCGCAGCCTGTGCACCCAGCATGGCGCGGTATTGATCATTGACGAAGTGATGACCGGCTTCCGCGTCAGCCTGCAAGGCGCACAAGGCTATTACGGCATCAAGCCGGATCTGGTCACACTGGGCAAGGTGATGGGCGGCGGTTTGCCGGCTGCCGCTTTCGGCGGGCGGCGCGACATCATGCAATGTCTGGCGCCGCTCGGTGCGGTATACCAGGCGGGCACGCTGTCCGGCAATCCGGTGGCAGTGGCTGCCGGAATGGCCACCTTGAAGCTGGTTCAGGCCAAGGGTTTTTATGAAAACCTTTCAGGTCTGGCCAGACAGTTGACCGAGGGATTGTCGGCCAGCGCCAGGCAACACGGCATTCAGTTCTGTGCGCAATCCATCGGCGGCATGTTCGGCCTGTATTTCAGCAAGGCGTTGCCGACCAGTTATGCCGA
>CAZCKZ010000116.1:878-6077 GCA_964499395.1 uncultured Gallionella sp.
GCTGGAGGCGGGGGTGTATCTTGCGCCGTCTGCTTTCGAAGCGGGCTTCGTTTCTGCCGCGCATACCGAATCCGATATCGCCGCGACCATAGCCGCAGCCGACTTGATTTTCAAGTCCTGGAAGTAATGGGCCTTTTCTCGCAAGCGGCATTCTTCACCACCGTCAACCACATCAGGGACCTGCCGCAGCATGGCGGCAGGGAGGTGGCGTTCGTTGGCCGTTCCAATGCGGGCAAGTCGAGCGCGATCAATACGCTGGCAAATCATGTGCGTCTGGCCTATACCAGCAAAACGCCGGGGCGCACACAGCATCTGAATTATTTTTCTCTTGGTAACAATAATTTTCTGGTGGATCTGCCCGGTTATGGCTATGCCAAAGTGCCGCCCGAAAGCAAGCGTCATTGGGAGGGTTTGCTCAGTGAATATTTGCAAACGCGTGATGAGTTGAGCGGCCTGGTGGTGATTATGGATTCCCGCCATCCGCTGACCGAACTGGATGAGAATATGCTGGACTGGTTTGCGCAGACAGGCAAACCGGTGCATATCCTGCTGACCAAGTCGGATAAGCTCAGCAGGCAACAAGCCACGCTGACATTGAATCGGGTAAAATCCCATCTCGCCGAGCACTTTCCGCAGTGTTCCGTGCAATTATTTTCCAGCCTGAAAAAACTGGGCATGGAAGAGGCGGAAGCTGTGATTGCGGGCTGGCTTGCAGGAAAATCCAAAATTCCTGATGGAACTACTAGCCATTCCACTAGGGCACCAAAAAACGGTGACCAAGTGGCTGGCTACAAGCCAGACTAGGCGAACGAAAATAATCGCAGCGCCGCATACATGGGGGTATGTAAGCAAGATTATTTTCGTGCAACAACGTGTGGCGACGGTATTTTGGATTTTGGGCAAAAAAAAATGCCCCCAGCCAAAGGGGGAGGCTGGGGGCAAAGTCTCAACAGAGTTAAGACACACGCTCAGGGAGGAGAAACGTGGAATGATTCACATCATTCACGAGATAAGATAAGCAATGTCTGAATTAGTTCCGAAGAAAATAATATTTGTAGGAAAAAAAATGCAAACACTAGGGCAATATCCTCACAAGCGAATGCGGCGTATGCGTCACGATGGCTTTTCGCGAGACCTTATGCGTGAGTGTGCGCTTACAACAGCAGATTTCATCTATCCGGTTTTTGTGCTGGAAGGCAGCAACAGGGTCGAGGATGTGAAGTCGATGCCGGGGGTGCAGCGCAAGACGCTGGACAGGCTGCTCAAGGATGCAGAGCAATGTGTGCAGCTGGGGATACCGGTGATGGCGATCTTCCCGGTGATAGACACCCCGCTGAAAAGCCTGGATGCGCGCGAAGCCTGCAACCCGAATGGCCTGGTGCCGCGTGCGGTTGCTGCGCTGAAGAAGAATTTTCCCGATCTCGGCGTGATGACCGACATTGCCCTCGATCCCTATACCAGCCACGGACAAGATGGCCTGATCGACGCCGGCGGCTATGTTCTCAACGATGAAACGGTTGCGGTGCTGGTGCAACAGGCTCAAGTCCACGCCGCCGCCGGTGCCGACATCGTCGCTCCCTCCGACATGATGGATGGGCGCATCGGGGCGGTGCGTGCAGCGCTCGACGCCGACAAACACATCCATACCCGCATCATGGCTTACTCGGCCAAGTATGCTTCCAGCTTTTACGGCCCTTTCCGCGATGCTGTCGGCTCCAGCGGCAACCTCGGTTCGGGAAACAAATACACCTACCAGATGGATCCGGCCAACTCCGATGAAGCGCTGTGGGAGGTCGGCCTCGACTTGCAGGAAGGCGCGGACATGGTGATGGTCAAACCGGGCATGCCCTACCTTGATATTGTGCGCCGCGTGAAGGATGAATTCAAAGCGCCGACTTTTGTCTATCAGGTCAGTGGAGAATATGCGATGCTCAAGGCGGCGGCGCAGAACGGCTGGCTGAGCGAAAAAGCATGCGTGCTGGAAGCCTTGCTGTGTTTCAAACGTGCCGGTGCGGACGGGATACTGACCTATTTCGCGCTGGATGCAGCGAGGTGGTTGAAAGACTGATTTACATAGCTGTATGTGACTATTCAAGCTCGCAAGAGCTCAGCTCATTGCCTTCATGTATGCGGTTGCACCACAGGCCTTATTAACCAGCCAGCAATGCTTCCACTGCTGCAATATCCGCATGGGTCCCGGGATGCCGGCTACCGCTGTGGCGAGCATTTTCGGGCATGACAATGATGTGTATCTGGGTGCCGGATTCTCCGGTCAGGGTATAGCTCGGCACCGACTCTTCGCGTCCATTGACCCGTATCTTCCATTCTCCGTCCTCGAAAGCTATCCCGTGCTTTAACAGAAACAACAACACGGCCTTTGCATCGTCGCTGAACAGCAAAAGGTTCACATCGGACTGCTCACCAGCCGTGCCGTTCAACACCGAACCCGTCAGGTAGGGATGAAAGTCTGCCAGCAGGCGCATGGTGGCCAGCGCTTCTTCGCGAAGCTGATAAAGGATGCCGGGGTGACTGTCCTGCTGGTAAAGCGCGCGATAGCTGTTCAGGGCGTCATCGACCTCCTGGTTGCTGGGCAGGTGTTGCGTGTCCGTAGCGCCGAGTTGCCTGGCGGCCTTGCGCTTGGCAAAAGCGTGGTCGGTGATGCCATTCTCCGCCATCAGT
Organism: uncultured Gallionella sp.; assembly: GCA_964499395.1. Classification (GTDB taxonomy): domain Bacteria; phylum Pseudomonadota; class Gammaproteobacteria; order Burkholderiales; family Gallionellaceae; genus Gallionella. Next base: position 3,558 of record CAZCKZ010000116.1, read on the forward strand.
TTTGCAGCATGATGTGCCAGTTGCTCGCGCATCAGGTCGCGTCTATTCGCATAATCTCTGGGGATGCGTTCTTTGCCCATTGCAGTGTTAGAGCAATTGATCCCTGACAGTGTCGGTCGGCTTTGTTTCCTGGCTGGGTGCGTGCATGGGACGTTCGGGAGGAACATTTTCCTTGTAGAAGTATTCGACCTGCGGGCTATTGTCATCCCGGTAACCATCCGCATCGATGTGAACTTCAACTATGCCGTCCGGCATGGTGTAAGTGGCTTCCGGGACATCTTTCAGCACCTTTCCCATGTAACCCATCCAGATTGGCAGGGCTGCTCCGCCGCCGGTTTCCCTGTCGCCCAGGCTGCGCGGTTGATCGTAGCCCATCCAAGCGATACCGACCACCGTCGGCTGGAAACCGCAAAACCACGCATCAATGGAATCATTGGTGGTGCCGGTCTTGCCGGCCAGGTCTTGCCGGCCAAGCTGCATGGCATGGATGCCCGTACCATGCTTGACCACATCCTGCAGCATGCTGACCATGGTATAGGCGTTGCGAACATCGATGACCTGTTTTGCGCCGTTTCCCGGTACTTCAGGTGTTGCCTGGTAGAGGATGGTGCCATTGGCATCTTCGATGCGCTGAATGAAATAGGGGTTCACGAGATAACCGCCGTTGGCAAATACGGAATAGCCGGTCAACATTTCCATCGGTGTCACGGATCCCGCTCCCAGAGCCATGGTCAGATAGGCCGGGTACTTGGTGGGATCAAAACCAAACCGGGTAATATAATCGTGTGCATATTCCGGAGTGATGGATTGCAATATGCGTATCGAAACCAGATTTTTTGATTTGATCAGGCCTTCCCGCATACTCATCGGCCCTTCAAATTTTCCGTCGTAGTTCTTCGGTTCCCACGGCTCGTTGCCGGTTTGTTCCGCATCAAAGATCAGTGGCGCATCATTGATTACGGTGGCGGGAGTGAAGCCCTTTTCCAGCGCGGCGGAATATACAAAGGGCTTGAAACTCGAACCGGGCTGCCGCCACGCCTGGGTGATGTGGTTGAACTGGTTATGGTTGAAATCGAAGCCGCCAACCAGTGAGTAAATTGCGCCGGTGCGCGGATCCCCCGATACGAAGGCCGCTTCGACTTGCGGCAGCTGGCTTATTTGCCATATCCCCTTGTCATCTTTGCGCAATCGGATGATTGAACCGACACGGATACGCTGGTTCAAAGCGACTCTCCGGTTCAATGCGGCTTGAGCGAAAAGTAATGCATCGCCGTAAACCTCGGCAATTTCGCCGCCCTTGCAATATGCGCGCACCAGTTTGGGAGAGGCTTCCAGCACAACAGCAGGGATCAAGTCATCACTGTTGTCTACATCCTGCAGCGCTTCATCCAGTTGATCGGTGTTGCTGGTGTCACCATGCAAGTCGACAAAGCCTTCCGGTCCGCGATACCCCTGGCGACGGTCGTATTCCAGTACGCCCGCGCGGACGGCTTGATAAGCGGCAAGCTGATCCTTGTCGCGGATGGTGGTGTAAACCTTGAGCCCTTGTGTATAGGCCTCGTCCTGATATTTATCATAAACTGACTGGCGGACCATCTCGGCGAGATAGTCGGCCTTGACGCTGAATTCCTGGTTGCCGCGCACGGTCACGATGGGCTGTTGCTGGGCAAGCTGGTATTGTTCATCGCTGATATAGTTCAAGTCATGCATTCGGCGCAGAACATAAAGCTGGCGAAGTTTGGCACGCTTCGGATTGACGACGGGATTATATGCGGAAGGGGCTTTAGGCAGTCCTGCGAGCATGGCTGCTTCGGCAATCGTGAGTTGTGAAAGCGGTTTGCCAAAGTAAACCTGGGAAGCCATGGCAAATCCATAAGCGCGCTGGCCAAGATAAATCTGGTTGATATAGAGCTGCAAGATATCGTCTTTGCTCAAATTGTGTTCGATCTTCAGCGTGAGCAGGACTTCATTGAATTTGCGAGTCCATGTTTTTTCCTTGGTAAGAAAAAAATTGCGTGCTACCTGCATGGTGATGGTGCTGGCGCCCTGCTTTACGGTACCGGCGGTGAAGTTGGAAAGCGCCGCGCGGATCACGCCCATGTAATCTATCCCGCCGTGCTCGTAAAACCGATCGTCTTCGGCCGCAAGAATGGCATATTTCATTACATCCGGTACATCGGATATCTTGACCAGTGCGCGGCGTTCTTCCCCGAATTCACCCAGCAGCGTACCTTCTGCGCTATAAATTCGCAGCGGTATTTTTGGGCGATAGTCGGTCAGGACTTCCAGTGAAGGCAGTGTCGGATAAGCAATTACCGCCGCCAAGCCCAGCAATATGGTCGGCAGCAAGAACAGGGTGAGAATGACAAGAACGAGGGGGGGCCATCGACGTAACGACATGTGCAGTTGTCCGAAAAGAATTAACAGTGATATTGTGTGCGGAATTATATCGGCTCTGGGGATATAAATAACCCCTAAAAATAGCTTTACACAATTTATGCTTATTGCTAGGATTTAAAC
>CAZCKZ010000117.1:0-6065 GCA_964499395.1 uncultured Gallionella sp.
CTCCGGCAAATCTTTTGATGGTCGTGGCAACTACAACATGGGCATTAAAGAACAAATCATTTTTCCGGAAATCGAGTACGAAAAGATTGATGCGTTGCGTGGTATGAATATCACCATCACCACCTCCGCGAAAACTGACGAGGAAGCCAAGGCTCTTCTGTTGGCATTCAAACTCCCATTAAAGAAATGAGGGAAGACTAATGGCTAAGATGGCAGTTATTAACCGCGAACAAAAACGCCGCGAAATGGTTGCAAAGTTTGCAGCCAAGCGTGCGCTTTTGCTTGCAACGATTTCGAATGTAAAGCTGAGCGAAGAGGAGCGCGCCGATGCTCGTCTTAAATTGCAGGCATTGCCTCGCGACTCGAGTCCGGTGCGTTTGCGTAATCGTTGTGCATTGACCGGCCGCCCGCGCGGTACTTTCAAAAAGTTTGGTTTGGGGCGTATCAAATTGCGTGAATTCGCGATGCGCGGTGAGATTCCCGGTATCGTCAAGGCCAGCTGGTAGGAGAAATTATATGAGTATGAGTGATCCAATCTCCGATATGTTGACGCGCATTCGCAATGCGCAGATGGCGGAAAAAACATCGGTTGCAATGCCTGCGTCCAAGCTGAAAGTGGCGATAGCTGAAGTGTTGAAGAATGAAGGTTATGTGGATGGCTTTAATGTGATTTCTGGCGAGGGCGGCAAGCATACGCTGGAAATCGGCCTGAAATATTACAGTGGTCGTCCGGTAATCGAAAAGATTCAGCGCATAAGTCGCCCGGGACTGCGTGTTTACAAGGGTTCCGATGATATTCCCAAGGTGATGAACGGCCTGGGTATTGCCATCGTGTCGACTTCCAAAGGTTTGATGACCGACCGCAAAGCGCGCGCCAATGGTATTGGTGGTGAAGTGCTCTGCGTGGTCGCGTAGTGAGGTAAGCATGTCTAGAGTAGCCAAGAATCCTGTGGTAGTGCCTAGCGGCGTCGAAGTTACGCTGGCTACAGGTGAAATTTCGGTAAAGGGTACCTTGGGTACCCTGAAACAATCCTTGTCGGGTGACGTGAGTGTGGTGCGCGAGGGCGACAGCCTGTTGTGCAAAGCGCAAAATGACACCAAGCAAGCCAATGCGATGTCCGGTACGTTGCGGGCTATGCTGGCGAACATGGTGCAGGGCGTCAGCAAGGGTTTCGAGCGTAAGCTGACTCTGGTGGGTGTGGGTTATCGCGCACAAGCTGCCGGTGATACCCTGAACCTGACTTTGGGTTTTTCCCATCCGGTAACCTACAAGATGCCACCCGGTGTGAAAGTTGAAACTCCGACACAAACCGAGGTCGTGTTGAAGGGTGTCAACAGGCAGCAGGTCGGACAAGTTGCCGCTGAAATTCGCGCTTTCCGCGAACCAGAGCCGTATAAAGGCAAAGGTGTGCGCTATAGCGATGAAGTGGTGATTTTGAAAGAAACCAAGAAGAAATAATTGAGGCGGATATGTTGATCAAAAAACAAGCGCGTCAGCGCAGAGCACGCAAAACCCGTGCACGCATTGCTGAAAAGAAATCAGTTCGTTTGGCAATCAATCGCACAAATTTGCACATCTATGCACAGGTGATTTCGGCTTGTGGCAGCAAAGTACTGGCAAGTGCTTCCAGCATGGAAGCCGAAGTACGCAAAGATTTGGCGAATGGTGGCAACAAAGCCGCTGCAGCCGTGGTTGGGAAGCGTATTGCGGAAAAAGCAAAGAGCGCTGGCATTACCCAGGTGGCGTTTGACCGTTCCGGTAATCGATATCATGGTCGTGTTAAAGCGTTGGCAGAAGCCGCGCGTGAACATGGCCTGCAGTTCTAATTGGAGTTGAGTGATGGCTAAGCCGCAAGGAAGAATGCAGCAACAGGAAAAGCGCGATGATGGTCTGATTGAGAAGATGATCTCCGTGAACCGCGTCACCAAGGTGGTAAAGGGCGGCCGTATCATGGGTTTTGCCGCTCTGGCCGTGGTCGGTGATGGTGATGGTCGCGTGGCGATGGGCAAAGGAAAATCGAAGGAAGTTCCTGTAGCTGTGCAAAAGGCCATGGATGAGGCGCGCAGAAATTTGGCCAAAGTCAGCTTGAAAAATGGCACTTTGCACCATACCGTGATGGGCAGGCATGGCGCGGCCAAAGTGCTGATGCAGCCGGCGTCCGAAGGTACCGGGATTATTGCCGGTGGCGCGATGCGCGCGGTGTTCGAGGCTGTGGGTGTGCGTGATGTGCTGGCCAAATGTATCGGTTCGAGCAATCCATACAATGTGGTGCGTGCTACATTGAACGGCCTGACAGCAATGAATTCGCCGTCAGTGATCGCGGCCAAACGCGGCAAGAACGTTGAAGAGATTTTGGGGTAAGTCATGACAAAAGCCAAAACAAATACCAAGACCATCAAAGTGACGCAGATCAAAAGCCTGATCGGCGCCAAACAATCGCATCGCGACACTATTCGCGGATTGGGTCTGCGACGTATCAACCATACCGTGCAACTGGAGGACACTCCTTGCGTGCGCGGCATGATCAACAAAGTGTTTTACATGGTTAAGTGCGAGGCATAACAAATGCAACTCAATAAAATTCAACCAGCACAAGGTGCCAAACATGCCAAACGCCGTGTGGGTCGCGGTATCGGTTCCGGTTTGGGCAAGACTGCGGGCCGCGGCCACAAGGGGCAGAAGTCCCGGGCCGGCGGATTTCACAAGGTCGGTTTTGAAGGCGGCCAGATGCCGCTGCAGCGTCGTTTGCCGAAGCGTGGTTTTGTTTCGCTGACACGTTACGACACTGCGCAAGTGCGTTTGTCGGATCTGCAGAAGATGCCGGTCGATGATATCGATCTGCTGGCACTCAAGCAGGCCGGAATCGTGCATGCAAATGCGCTGAATGTGAAGGTGATACTGTGCGGTGAAATCACCCGTGCAGTGAAGTTGCAAGGTTTGCTGGCAACCAAGGGTGCACGTACAGCGATTGAAGCCGCTGGCGGTAGCATCGCCGAGTAAAGGTCAGTACGTGAGTACAGCTGCCAAGGGTGTGAGCAAAGGTAAATACGGCGATTTGAGCAGCCGTCTCTGGTTTTTGCTGGGTGCGCTGGTGGTATTCCGCATCGGCGCGCATATCCCGGTGCCGGGTATCGATCCGAAAGTTTTGGCGGATTTGTTCAAGTCGCAATCAAACGGCATTCTCGGCATGTTCAATATGTTTTCAGGCGGCGCGTTGTCGCGCTTTACCATATTTGCGCTGGGGATCATGCCGTATATTTCTGCATCGATCATCATGCAGTTGGCCACGATGGCCGTGCCGCACCTTGAACAATTGAAGAAGGAAGGCGAAGCCGGGCGCCGCAAGATCACCCAGTATACCCGCTATGGCACCTTGGGTCTGGCGATGTTTCAGGCATTTGGCATCTCGGTGGCTTTGCAAACGCAGCACGGGCTGGTTCTTGATCCGGGCGCGATGTTTCAGCTGACCACCGTGGTGACTTTGGTTACCGGAACGATGTTTTTGATGTGGTTAGGCGAACAAATCACCGAGCGCGGTTTGGGCAACGGGATTTCGCTGATTATTTTTGCAGGTATTGCGGCGGGCTTGCCGCGTGCGATTGGCAGCACACTGGAGTTGGCCCGTACCGGAGCGTTTTCCATCCCGTTGGTGTTGGCGTTATTTTTTGGCGCGATCGCTGTTACGGCGCTGGTTGTCTTCGTCGAGCGAGGACAGCGCAAGATTTTGGTGAACTATGCCAAGCGCCAGGTGGGCAACAAGGTTTATGGCGGGCAAAGCTCGCACCTGCCGCTGAAGCTGAATATGTCCGGCGTGATTCCACCGATTTTTGCCTCCAGCATCATTCTGTTCCCTGCGACGATCGCCGGATGGTTTGGCAGCAGTCCGGGGATGAGCTGGTTGAAGGACATCAGTGACAAGCTGTCGCCCGGGCAACCGATCTATGTGATGTTTTATGCGGGTGCGATTGTGTTTTTCTGTTTTTTCTACACGGCGCTGGTGTTCAGCCCCAAGGAAACGGCGGAAAACCTGAAGAAAAGCGGAGCGTTTTTACCCGGAATCCGTCCCGGTGAGCAAACCGCCAATTATGTTGAAAAGATAATGATGCGCCTGACCATGGTTGGTGCGGTGTACATCTCTTTGGTTTGTTTGTTGCCGGAATTTCTGGTGGTTAAATGGAATGTGCCATTTTATTTTGGCGGCACGTCGCTGTTGATCATGGTGGTTGTAACGATGGACTTCATGACCCAGGTGCAGTCCTATCTCATGACACACCAGTATGAAGGTTTGCTGAAGAAAGCAAACTTCAAAGGCGGGTTGACACGCTAATGTCCAAAGAAGACGTGATTCAGATGGCGGGCGAAGTAGAAGAGTCGCTTCCCAATGCAACATTTAGAATCAAGCTGGAAAATGGTCATGTGGTACTGGGCCATATTTCGGGCAAGATGCGTATGCACTACATTCGCATCCTGCCCGGAGACAAGGTGACGGTCGAATTGACACCTTATGATTTGAGCAAAGCGCGCATCGTGTTCCGCGCTAAATAGTAAAGCAGGTAAGGAGAAGATAATGAGAGTTCAAGCATCTGTTAAGAAGATTTGTCGTCATTGCAAGATCATAATTCGTAAACGCGTGGTGCGAGTGATTTGCATCGAGCCGCGCCATAAGCAACGCCAAGGCTGATTGAGAATACAGGCTTAGGGTGTTATAATTTTCGACTTTCAAAAGATAGGGTAGCTGCATGGCACGTATTGCAGGGGTCAATATCCCCAACCACCAACACGCTGTGATTGCCTTAAGGGCAATCTACGGTATCGGACGCACACGCTCGCAAGTTATTTGCGCGGCAGCTGGTGTGAATGGCGCCACCAAAATGAAAGACCTGACCGACGCGGAAGTGGAGAAATTGCGTGAACAGGTCGCCAAGGTTACGGTGGAAGGTGATTTGCGCCGTGAAACGACGATGAACATCAAGCGTCTGATGGACCTGGGTTGCTATCGCGGCGTGCGTCATCGTCGCGGATTGCCATGTCGCGGCCAGCGCACTCGCACCAATGCACGCACCCGCAAGGGTCCGCGCAAGGCGATTGCCGGTTCCAAGAAGTAAGTTTGCTATAACGCCTTAGAGGATCAGAGTATGGCCAAGCCAAGCACGAAAGTGCGCAAAAAAGTCAAAAAGAATGTAGCGGAAGGTATCGCGCACGTTCATGCTTCATTCAACAATACCATCGTCACCATCACTGACCGTCAAGGCAATACTTTGGCATGGTCCACCAGTGGTGCGAATGGTTTTAAAGGTTCGCGCAAGAGCACGCCGTTTGCTGCACAGGTTGCGGCTGAAACAGTGGGCAAATCTGCTGCCGAATGCGGCGTAAAGAATATTGAGGTGCGCATCAAGGGACCCGGCCCAGGCCGTGAGTCTGCAGTGCGCGCATTGAACGCTGCTGGTTTTAAGATCACCAGCATTTCCGATATAACACCGGTGCCGCACAACGGCTGCCGTCCGCCTAAAAAGCGTCGTATCTAACATTTGGGAGTCGATCTTGGCTAGAAATCTTGATGCAAAGTGCCGTCAGTGCCGCCGTGAAGGCGAGAAGCTGTTTCTGAAGGGCGAGAAATGTTTTACCGACAAATGCGGAGTAGAGCGCAGAGCCTATCCGCCCGGCCAGCACGGCCAAAAGAAAAACACGCGTCTCTCCGAGTACGGTGGCCAGCTGCGTGAAAAGCAAAAAGTTCGCCGTATCTACGGCGTGCTGGAAAAGCAATTCCGTCTGACTTACAAACAAGCGGACAGCCAGCGCGGCATTACCGGCGAAAACCTGCTGCAGATACTGGAATCGCGTCTGGACAACGTTTCCTACCGCATGGGTTTCGGCGCATCGCGCTCCGAAGCGCGTCAGGTGGTGCGCCACAATGGCTTGCTGGTGAACGGCAAGCGCGTGAACATTCCTTCCTATCAGGTTCGTCCCGGTGATGTGGTTGAAGTGGCCGAAAAATCCAAAGCGCAACTGCGTATCAAAGCAGCGATCGCTGCTGCAGAGCAGCGTGGCTATCCGGAATGGATCG
>CAZCKZ010000118.1:0-6032 GCA_964499395.1 uncultured Gallionella sp.
ATCTGGATCATTTCAAACTTTTCAATGAACGTTACGGGCAGTCGGCGGGAGATGAATGTTTGCAGATGGTAGGCGACTGCATTGCAAAATGGTTCAACCGCGCATCGGATTGCGTTGCGCGCTATGGCGGAGAAGAGTTTTCCATCGTGGCATTTTTCCCCGGTGCAGAGGCTTTGCGCCATCATGCACAAAGACTATGTGAGCGCGTGCGCGAACTCAATATTCCGCACAGTGATTCCCCGCATGGCGTGGTCACCATCAGTATCGGCGGAATTTACCTTGTGCCGAACCGTGATACCACCGAGGAGCAGCTCATCAAACTGGCCAATCAGGAACTGCTTGCCGCCAAGCGCAGCGGCCGTGACCGGGTGCATATCACCGGATAGTTGATTGCCCTGGAGCCGGCTTTTCCGGATGTGCAGTGCGCAATCTCAGGAGTTGCCTCCAACTTTCACCGTCAGTAGCAGAATTAAGGAGCAGCTATGATCGACCTATACTTTTGGCCCACTCCGAACGGTCACAAAATTACCATGTTCCTGGAAGAGTCCGGTCTCGAGTACCGGATCATCCCGGTAAACATAGGCGCAGGGGATCAATTCAAACCCGAGTTTCTCAAGATCAGCCCCAATAACAAGATGCCCGCGATCGTCGACCACGCCCCACCGGACGGGGGCGATGTCCTGCCGGTATTCGAGTCGGGTGCAATCCTTGTCTATCTGGCCGAGAAAACCGGAAAGCTGTTGCCCAACAATCTGCGAGACCGCAAGGCCGTACTGGAATGGCTGTGCTGGCAGGTTGGCGGTCTGGGTCCGATGGCCGGGCAGAATCATCACTTCTCCAACTACGCTCCGGAAAAGATTCCCTACGCGATCGACCGTTACGTGAAGGAGACCAACCGCCTGTATGGCGTGCTCGATCGCCGGCTGGCCGGACGGGAGTTCATTGCGGGGGATGCGTACACGATTGCGGATATCGCCGCCTATCCATGGATCGTATCCTGGAAAGTTCAACAGCAGAATCTGGACGAATTTCCAGAGGTCAAACGCTGGTTCGATGCGATCGGCAAGCGGCCGGCCACGGTCAGTGCCTATGCAAAAGCCCGGCCGTACTCGAAGCAACCCACGATGACCGAAGAAAGCAAAAAAATCCTGTTCGGGCAGACGGATGCAAGTGTCCGTGCGCATACTGATCCAACCGATGCGGCATAGCCGGATATATCCATTCGGCAGCGCGAGGCAGAGAATCAAAGGTTCGTTTGGGTTTGTATCCGTTACGGGTTACCAATAATAACGGAACATGCGTGCGGTTGTGTGCCATGGCCGCCATGCAAACCGATCTGAAATCTGCAACTGCGATGTTTGACGGGTTTGCTTTAGCGGGAATAACCGTCCCTACGGACTGAGCGACGGTTCCGCGCCCTTGGGAAACAACACCCACATCTGGCCGGTTTGTTTCATGCTCCCCGCCTGGACTGCGGCCTGGTCGCCAAAACCCCAGAAGAAATCGCCGCGCACCGCACCCTTGATCGCGCCGCCGGTATCCTGCGCCAGCATCAGGCGATTCAGCGGCTCGGTGGAATTCGGATAAGTGGTGGACAGAAATACTGGTGCACCCAGCGGGATGGTGCGCGCATCCACAGCCAGGCTGTATTGATCGGTCAGCGGTACCCCCAAAGCGCCGAGCGGGGCGGGCAGGTCATTGGGCAATACGCGAAAGAACACGTAGCTGGAATTCTGTTCCAGCAGGCTGTTCAACTGATCGGGATGCTGCGCCGCCCAATCCTTGATGCCTTGCATGGAGGCATCTTCGAGTTTGATCCCGCCCATCTCGACCAGTTTCTTGCCGATGGAAGTGTAGGGGTATCCGTTCTGCTCGGCATATCCGACCTTCACGATGCTGCCGTCCGGTAATTCAATGCGTCCCGATCCCTGGATTTGCAGGAAGAACAGATCGACCGCGTTGTCCACCCAGAACAATTCGTGCCCGTGCAACGGAGCCTTTCCGCTGTCGATCTCGCTGCGATTGTAATAAGGCACGACGCGATTGCCCTGCAGCCTTCCGCGCAGGCGCAGATCTTTCAATTGCGGATACGCGTCGCCCAGATCGATGGTCAGCAAATCGTCCGGTACACCGTACAGCGGATAACGGAAGCGTGATGTCTTGACGCGGCTGCCATACAGCTTGGGTTCGTAGTAGCCGGTGATCAATCCCTGTGAAGACCCATCCGGGTTGTACACCTGGTAGGGCGTGAAATCCTCTTCAAAAAATTCATGCAGGGCGGTGTTGTCCGGTTGCGTCATTTGATCGGCGCGGGTGCATACGGTTTGCCAGCCCGGCTTGTTCTTCAGCGCATTGCAGCTTTGCCAGAAGGCGGCCCAGGCGGGTTGCAGATTTATCGTTTGCCAATCCGGCAGCATTTCCCACTTGCTTACCGCAAACGGCGGGTAAGGCTGGGCGGGAGCCGTCACGGCGGGCGGTTTGGACGTGGTGCAGGCGGCAAGGAAGATCAGCGGCAACAGTGCGGCTTTAAACCATGCGCGAGAAGACGAATCAATGCAAGACACGCGGAACACTCAAAACAAATTGCGGAATCTCGACATCGAACTGCGCACCATCATCGGTCTGCATCTGGTAACTGCCGCGCATGGTGCCCACCTGCGTGGTCAGCACCGTGCCGCTGGTATATTCGAAGCTCTGGCTCGGCTTGAGCAGAGGCTGCTCGCCAACCACGCCCTGTCCGCGCACTTCCTGAACATGGTTGTGGGCATCGGTGATGATCCAGTGGCGGCTGATGAGTTTGGCCGAAGAATGACCGAGATTGGTAATGGTGATGGTGTAGGAAAACACGAAACGGTTGCCCGCTTCATCGGATTGATCCGGCAGGTAATTCACCTGCGTCTGTATCACGACGCCATGTTGATTGATTTCTTCCATGCGTGGCATTTGAACCGATTTTTGCTTGTGTCGCAAGGGCTTCGCGGTGTTTTTATGCTAACCTTGCCGGGTATTTTTCACTCAAGTTAAATCATGAATGGTTATTTGAAACGCATCCTGAACGCGCGCGTCTATGATGTGGCAGTCGAGACACCGCTGGAAGCGGCGCCCAATCTTTCGGCGCGTATCGGCAACACCGTGCTGCTCAAACGCGAAGATATGCAGCCTGTATTTTCGTTCAAGCTGCGCGGCGCTTACAACAAAATGGCGCAGCTCACGGCGGAGCAACTCAAGCGCGGCGTGATTGCCGCCTCGGCGGGAAACCATGCCCAGGGCGTGGCACTTGCGGCGCAAAAACTCGGCTGCAAGGCCGTCATCGTGATGCCCACCACCACGCCGCAAATCAAGATCGATGCGGTAAAAGCGCGTGGCGCAAAAGTGGTGCTGCACGGCGATTCGTATTCCGATGCCTACCAGCATGCGCTGGAGCTGGAGCAACAAGGCAGCATGACTTTTGTGCATCCCTATGACGACCCGGATGTGATCGCCGGACAGGGCACCATCGCGATGGAAATCCTGCGCCAGCACAATCAACCTGTCCACGCAATCTTCGTTCCCATCGGCGGCGGCGGACTGATCTCCGGCGTGGCGGCCTACGTCAAAAATTTGCGCCCCGAAATCAGGGTCATCGGCGTTCAGCCGGCCGATTCCGACGCGATGTACCGCTCGGTGAAAGCCAAACGGCGCATCACGCTCGACCATGTCGGGCTGTTCGCCGACGGCGTGGCGGTCAAACAGGTCGGCACGGAAACCTTCCGGCTGTGCCGCAAACTGGTCGATGAGATCATCCTGGTGGACACCGATACCGTCTGCGCCGCGCTCAAGGACGTGTTTGAAGACACCCGCTCGATTCTCGAGCCGGCAGGCGCGCTGTCCGTCGCCGGCGCCAAGCTGTATGCCGCGCGCGAACAACTGAAAGGCGAGACGCTGGTCGCGATCGCTTCAGGTGCGAACATGAATTTCGACCGGCTGCGCTTCATTGCCGAGCGTTCCGAGATCGGGGAGCGGCGCGAGGCGATCCTCGCTGTCACGATCCCCGAAACACCCGGCAGCTTCCGCAAATTCTGCACGCTGCTCGGCAAGCGCAGCATCACCGAGTTCAACTATCGCTATGCGGATGCCAGCGTTGCGCACGTATTTGCGGGTATCCAGGTGCGCGACCAGTCGGAAACCGCCGATCTGGTCGACAAACTGCAACGCAGCGGTCTGGCCACGCTGGACTTGAGCAACAACGAAATGGCCAAGCTGCATTTGCGCCATCTGGTCGGCGGGCACGCGCCCGAAGCCCGGGACGAGATCCTGTTCCGCTTCGAATTCCCCGAACGGCCCGGCGCGCTGATGAATTTCCTCAACAGCATGAGCCACAGCTGGAACATCAGCCTGTTCCATTACCGCAACCACGGTGCGGATTACGGCCGCGTGCTGGTAGGCATGCAGGTGCCACATCACGACAAGAAGGCGCTCAAGACCTTTCTCGACGCGCTCGGCTACCGTTACTGGGACGAGAGCGACAATCCGGCGTATCGCTTGTTTTTGGGTTAAGCGATCCCAGTGGTTTCGCCGCATATGAACAAAACCGGCATTCGCAAGCAGCTCCTCGCCTTGCGCGAGCAACTTCCCGCCGCCAAGCGTGCCGCCTTCAGCGCAGAGATCAACGAACGTTTGCTGCAACTGCCCGAGTACCGGCAAGCCGGGGCCGTTCTGGGTTACATGAATTTCGGCGCGGAGTTTGCCAGCGAGTTCTGGATACAGCAGGTGTTGGCGGAAGGTAAAAAATTGGCCTTGCCCCGGGTGAACCACCATACCAACCAGCTTGACCTGTACTGGGTGGACGATCCGGAAAACCAGCTGGCGGCCGGATTGTGGGGGATACGCGAGCCGATCGTCGAACGCTGTGAGCGGCTTGCCAGGCTAAATGAGGTAGAATTCGCCCTGCTGCCGGGGGTGGCCTTTACACGGAATGGCGCGCGGCTGGGCTATGGCGGGGGTTTCTACGACAAGCTTCTGGCCCGTATGTCTCTCCGGCCCGCGTTGGTGGCAGCAGCTTTTAAGCTGCAAATTGTCGAACAAATCCCGCAGGAATCGACGGATGTAAAGGTCGGATGGATAATCACCGAACAAGAGACGATTGTGTGTTCGGAGCAAGAAATATCCTGAAAATAACGTTGCAACAAAGAGAGAACGAAACGATGGCATCATTACCCGATTACGACCCGCAAGAAACCCAGGAGTGGCTGGACGCACTTGAAGCGGTGCTGGAGAACGAAGGCGCGGAGCGCGCCCATTTTCTGCTCGAGCAACTGATGGACAAGGCACGCAGTTCGGGCGCAAGCATGCCGTTCAGCGCGGTTACGCCATATTGCAACACCATTCCGGTCGGCGAAGAGCAGCGCTCCACCGGCAACCAGGATCTGGAGCACCGCATCCGTGCCTGGATGCGCTGGAACGCGATGGTCCTGGTATTGAATGCCAATCGCGACTCTTCCGAACTGGGCGGACATATTGCCAGCTTTGCTTCCGCAGCCACCCTGTACGACGTGGCCTTCAATCATTTCTTCCACGGCAAGACCGACGATCACGGCGGCGACCTGGTGTATTTCCAGGGGCATTCGTCTCCGGGCGTGTATGCGCGCGCCTTCCTCGAAGGACGTATCAGCGAGGAACAGATGTACAAGTTCCGCCAGGAATCCGAAGGCGGCGGCCTGTCTTCCTATCCGCATCCGTGGCTGATGCCGGACTTCTGGCAGTTTCCGACGGTGTCCATGGGCCTCGGCCCGCTGATGGCGATCTATCAGGCACGTTTCATGAAGTATCTGGAACACCGTGGTATGGCGCAGACCGCAGGACGCAAGGTGTGGGCCTACCTCGGCGACGGCGAGACCGACGAGCCGGAATCGCTGGGTGCCGTCTCGATGGCCGGCCGCGAACAGCTCGACAACCTGATATTCGTAGTCAACTGCAATCTGCAGCGTCTCGACGGCCCGGTGCGCGGCAATGGCAAGATCATCCAGGAGCTGGAGGGGCTCTTCCGCGGCGCC
>CAZCKZ010000119.1:0-5996 GCA_964499395.1 uncultured Gallionella sp.
CAACGATGCCGGTTTGGGCAATGGAAGATTTTTTATCGGTATCCAGTTCGGTGAGCATCACCACGAACTCATCGCCGCCAAAACGCGAGACCGTATCCATTTCACGGACGCAACTGATGATGCGGCGTGACACTTCCTTCAACAGCAAGTCGCCCGCGTTATGTCCATATTGATCATTCAGCGGCTTGAAATTGTCCATATCCAGGAACATCAGCGCGCCATAGCGTTCGGAGCGGTTGCTTGCCGCCATAGCCTGGTTCAGCCGGTCATCGAACATGCGGCGATTGGGCAGTTTCGTCAATGAGTCATAAAACGCCAGATTCCGGATTTGATCTTCGGCCTTGATGCGCTCGGTGATGTCGCGCGATACAACTACTACACGCGACGGCTTCCCCAAACTGTTTCTGATCACCCCTCCGCAGGATTCCATGTAGCGGATACTGCCATCAGGCATTGAGAAACGGTATTCAATTCGAAGTCCGATGCCGGTTTTTACCGTCTCCCTGAATACGCGTTTGACATGTTCCCGGTCGTCCGGATGTATCTCCGCGAAAGAATCCGTACCTTTCAAGGCTTCAGGGTCGCCAAACAGCCGCGAGTAGGAGGGGCTGTTGTAGAGCCGCCGTCCCTCCAGATCAATCACCGCAATAAAATCATCGACATTCTCGGTGATCATGCGATAAAAATCTTCCTGTTCGCGCAACTCGTCTTCGGCGCGCTTGTTCTCGGAGACGTCACTCAACACGACGCGTACAACCGTTGCTTTGTTATCATTCAGCAGGCGCTGGCTGTCCAGCTTGACCTGGCGACGCGTGTCGTCTCCACGCACGACAGCCAATTCACAGGCCGATTTGTCATCCCGCTGCAGCAAGCTGATGAAATATTCAGTCCAGGTTTCGATATTTTCCGGGGCAACGAAAGCGTCAAAGCGCTTGTGCAGCAGATTCCCGCGTTCTTCTCCCAGCATAGCGGCGCCGGTCAGATTGATTTCTTCGATCCGTGCATCGCTGCCAAGGGTGACATAGCCGACGGGCGCCAAATCATAGAAGTTGGTGTAACGGTCGCGCAATTCTTTCATCATGAGCTGCGCGCGCTGCAACTCCTGGCGCTGCAAGTCAAGCTCGATCTGGCATATCTGAAGCTCATGGTAGATTTCTTCGACCGGGCGGGATGGAATATCTGCGGGAGCCATTTGTGCCAGATTCTTTTCAGCCGCGGCACGCAGCGAGCCGGCGAATTGCTCCTCCGCACCCTCTTCCGATAAATTAGATTTTGTCGACCAATTGTTCATAGCCATCCCTTTGCGACTGTCTTCAGTATGGCATATCGCACCGCTTCCGCAACACTTTTGAAGCAGGGTTATTGCCAGGAATGACGGCAATGGCTCTCGCCGCATGGTGGCAATATATCCCGTTCGCGGCTGTGCCACCGCCGGGGTGCCGGTTTCCGGCAAGCCTGATTCGGCTTTGGCGAGCGTCGTGATACAATTACGCCCGAATTTTCATGCATTTCCGGCGATTTGGTTCCGCCCCGAACCACCGGTTTTCGCGTGCGAAGCACGCAAGATCAACTCCAGCCGTAGTTGAGTTGATTATAAGGTCTACACGAGACGTGCGGGCCTTTTTCATTTACACGCATCCGGTTGTACCAATGAAAGCAGTCTAATGAACAACTCCATTGAAGAAATAAGCACAAACGCATCAGCAGTCAGTCCCGATGGAATTGCGCGCGAAGGCGATATTGTCCGGGAAGTCAGGCGCCGCCGCACCTTCGCGATCATTTCCCACCCGGACGCGGGCAAGACCACGCTCACCGAAAAACTGCTGCTGTTCGGCGGCGCGATCCAGATGGCCGGCACGGTCAAGGCGCGCAAGAGCGGACGACATGCGACTTCCGACTGGCTGGATATCGAAAAACAGCGCGGCATCTCGGTGGCCAGTTCGGTGATGCAGTTCACTTACGACGACTGCGTGATCAACCTGCTCGACACCCCCGGTCACCAGGATTTTTCCGAGGACACTTACCGCGTGCTGACTGCGGTTGATGCGGCGGTGATGGTGGTGGATGCAGCCAAGGGCGTGGAAGCACAGACCATCAAGCTGCTGGAGGTGTGCCGTTTGCGCAACACGCCCATCATCACGTTCATCAACAAGATGGATCGCGAAGTGCGCGAGCCGCTGGAAGTGCTGGACGAAATCGAATCGGTGCTCAAGATCAAATGCGCGCCGGTGACCTGGCCGATCGGCATGGGCAAACGCTTTCAGGGCGTGTATCACCTGCTCAACGACGAAGTGCTGCGCTTTGTGCCGGGCGAAGCCAAGGCCGGACAGGAAGTCGAGATCCTGCGCGGTGCGCAGATCGACCAGCTTGCGCAAAAATGTCCGAGCGAAATGCAGACCATGCGCGACGAGACCGAACTGGTCATGGGCGCGGGTGCATCGTTCGATTTGCAGGAGTTCCTGAACGGACAGCAAACGCCGGTGTTCTTTGGTTCTGGCGTGAACAACTTCGGCGTGCGCGAGATCCTGCGCGCCCTGGTGGACTGGGCACCCTCGCCGTTGCCGCGCGAAACCGATGTGCGCATGGTGCAACCCACCGAGGCCGCGTTCACCGGTTTCGTATTCAAGATCCAGGCCAACATGGACCCTAATCACCGCGACCGCATCGCGTTCCTGCGCGTGTGTTCCGGACGCTACACCCCCAGCATGAAAGTCAGGCACAGGCGCACCGGCAAGGAAATGAAACTGGCCAATGCGGTGACCTTTATGGCCAACGAACGCACCCGCATGGAAGAAGCCTACGCGGGCGACATCATCGGCGTGCACAATCACGGCCAGCTGCAGATCGGCGACGTGCTCACCGAAGGCGAGGCGCTCACCTTCAAGGGCATCCCCTACTTCGCGCCGGAGCTGTTCAGCCGCGCCCGGCTGCGCGACCCGATGAAAGCCAAGCAATTGCAAAAGGGCTTGCGCCAGCTCGGCGAAGAAGGCGCTGTGCAGGTGTTTGAACCGTTGCAGGACACTAACCCGCTGATCGGCGCGGTGGGGCAATTGCAGTTCGAAGTGGTCGAACACCGGTTGAAATCCGAATACGGCGTGGATGCGGTGTTCGAGCGCGCCGGCATCCACACCGCACGCTGGGTGACCTGTGCTGATAAAAATCATCTCAATGAGTTCGTGAAGGCCAATCAGGCGCGGCTGGCCAAAGACGTGGACGGCAACTATGCCTATCTCGCCGATACCGGCGTGAACCTGCGCCTGGCGCAGGAACGCTGGCCGAAAGTCGAGTTTCATGCGACCCGCGAGCATGGCCAGCAGCTCAGCTGATCACGAGCTTGATTGGATGATCAACACGTCAGTTCCAATTTCGAATAGAAAGGAGCCGAAGACGAAGCTAACGCGGTTATCGTTTCTATTGGGAACTGGAATAAAAGGCCCGGAACTCGCCTGCCGGTAATGGCCGGCTGAAAAAAAATCCCTGTATCTGGTCGCAGCCCATGGTCTTCAACAATTCCAGCTGCCCGGCAGTCTCCACGCCTTCCGCCACAGTCTTCAAATCCAGCGCTTTCGCCATCGCTATGATCGTCCTGGCGATCGCCACGTCGTCGGTATTTTCAGGTATGTCCATGATGAATGCGCGGTCTATCTTCACGCAATCTATCGGGAATCGTTTGAGATAGGCAAGCGACGAATGGCCGGTGCCAAAATCGTCCAGCGACAGATGAATGCCCCGGCTGCGGATTTTATCCAGCAAATCGATCACCCGTTCCGGATCCTCCATCACCATGCTTTCGGTGATTTCCAGTTCCAGCGAATTTGCCGGAAGCGCTGTTTCGGAAAGCGCCGCATCGATTTCGTCCAGCAGATTGTCGGAATGGAACTGTCTTGCAGATAGATTGACTGCCACCCGCAGCGGGCGCAGGCCGTCTTGTTGCCACTCTGCATTTTGCCGGCATGCCTCCCGCAACACCCAACGGCCTATCGCCACGATCATGCCGGTATCTTCGGCAACGGGTATGAATTCGACCGGGGAAATCATGCCGCGCTCGGGATGCATCCAGCGCACCAGTGCTTCCATGCCGATCAGACGCCCGCTCGCCGTATCCACCTTGGGCTGGTAATGCAGGAGCAGTTCGCCGTTCGCCACTGCGTGGCGCAAATCGGTGATCATGCGCAGGGTCTTCGCGGCAGCAAGTCCCATCTCCTCGTCATAGATCGCAAAATCATTGCCGCCCGCGGCGCGCACCCGGTTGCATGCGGATGCTGCCTGCTGCACCTGTGCTTCCGCCATTTTCGCGGGATCGCCGCCGCTGCCGCATTCCATAATTGCAGCTCCGATCGACAGCGTGGAGAACAACTCGCGCCTTTCCAGGTGCAGCGGTTGCTGGAATGAACTGAGCAACTGCTTCGCGCGGCGTTGTGCGCCGGCCAGATCGCCGGGCCGGCATACCAGAACAAAGGCATTCCTGCCGAAGCGGTAAAGTTTCTCTTCGTTTTCGTTGATTCCGTCGCGCAAACGCAGGGCAACCTTGACCAGCCATCGCTCGGTTTCAACCGCGCCCAGGCTCTCGAAAATTTCCTGTTCGCGATCGGCAATGATCATCATCACCGTTCCCGCACGCTGCTGCGAAAACGCAGCGTTCAGATCTTTGCGCAAACGGTATTGATTGGGCAGCCCGGTCGCGGGATCGAAGAACGCCTGGTAGGCAAGGATTTCCTCGGCCTGCCTGCGCGCGGTGACATCCTTGATGTAAACATGGAATTCGGAAAAATCCGCCAGATAGGCCACGGTACACTCGAGGGTGAGTTTTCCATGCGCATACTCGAATTGCCAGTTGGAAGCCTGGTTCAGACGGGCTTCATTCAGGTGATGTTGCATGTCGGCAGGCAGCAGTTTCCCTGAGTCCGCCGTGGGTAGATTCAGCCTGGCGAGCAATTCGGCCGTCGCCGGGTTGGCATAGCGCACTTCTCCCGAAGTGCCGAGGCGCAATACCGGATTCGGATTGCGTTCGGCGAACATCGCCAGCCTGCGGCGCTCCACTCCTTCGCGTAGGATGGCGACAACATAGTAGCCAACGAAAAATGCTACGCCGAAAATCAATATCGAAAAACCGATGACCCAGCTTACCATGGTGGCCACGCTGTCCCGGGAATCCGTCCCCAATTTGTCCACCGCCTGGCGGTTGGCCGACGACATGGCGGCAAGTGTCTTCTCGATCCGCCTGACCCTGGGCTTGACCTGTGCCAGAATCGCACGGGCCAGATCCCAATTGACTACCTTGCTGGAAAGTGTGGCCGACAATTCGTCGGACAGCTCTTCAAGTGCCGTGAGCTGCGTGCGCAGTTCAACCGCCTGTTCGCGCGAGCCCATGTCCTTTTCGAGTTGTTCGACGATGCTATCAAGACGCGCCTTGTTCAGGGTGCGCTGGGTCTTGAATGTGTCCCGGGTCGCGGTATAGGAGTAATACTCATAAAGCAGGCGTTCTTCGTCGGCAATAACGCCGCGCAATTCGCCAATGCGCTGCGACAGCGGAAGTTTCTCGGCGATAAACATCCGGTTTACGGACTGCACCGAGTCGCCCAGCGTGACGATGCGCACAGACACCGCAACACCAACCGCCAGCACAAGCAGAAAAGCCCACCATATCCTGCGTTGAAGCATTACCAATCCATTCCGTGTGTCAAAAATGTTGTGCCAGCCCAAACCGCATTATAGTGGCACTGCATTTTCCTGGCACATCACATCTTTTCAACGGGTGCGGACTTGCCTCCGTCCGGTTCCAGCCTGCCGCCGACCTTCAGGCAGGTGCCCTGCGGAACGGGTATGAAATCGTTGGGGTCGTTATCGACTGTTGAATGCCCGGCGCAGGAGTGCATCCTCGGATTGCTGTTGCACGCATTCTGGCCCGCCTTGGCAATGCCGAAACACTTTTCCTGGGCGGCGGCGTGGGCGGAAACTGCTGCAGCGCTGATGCCGAGCGCGAGCAGGCCGGTGAT
>CAZCKZ010000120.1:0-5993 GCA_964499395.1 uncultured Gallionella sp.
ACCTGCGTGCCCGCGCTGATCGGCGACGACATCGGTGCGGTGTGCAAGGCGGCCGCCGAAAAAACCGGCGTGCCGGTGGTGCCGGTGGATTGCGCCGGTTTTTACGGCACCAAGAATCTCGGCAACCGCATCGCGGGCGAAGCGATGTTCAAGTATGTGGTGGGGACAGGCGAACCGCTGCCGGTGCCGCCCGAAGCGCAGCGCCCCGGCATCACCGTGCACGACGTGAACCTGATCGGCGAATACAACATCGCGGGCGAATTCTGGAACGTGCTGCCGCTGTTCGACGAGCTGGGTCTGCGCATCCTGTGCACGCTGTCCGGCGACGCGCGCTTTCACGATGTGCAGACCATGCACCGCGCCGAAGCCAGCATGGTGGTGTGCGCCAAGGCGCTGCTCAACGTCGCGCGAAAACTGCAAACCGATTACAAGATCCCGTATTTCGAAGGCAGCTTCTACGGCGTGACCGACACCTCCGCGGCATTCCGCGATTTCGCGCGCCTGCTCAACGATGCGTCGCTGACCGAACGCGTGGAAGCGCTGATCGCCCGCGAGGAAGCGAAGATCAACCTGGCGCTGGAACCCTGGCGCGAAAAACTGCGCGGCAAGCGCGTGCTGCTCTACACCGGCGGGGTGAAATCCTGGTCCATCGTGTCTGCCTTGCAGGATCTGGGGCTGGAAGTCGTCGCGACCGGCACCAACAAGTCCACCGAGGAAGACAAGGAACGCATCCGCGAGATCATGGGCGACAAGACCAGGATGATCACCGACGGCAGTCCCAAGGCATTGCTCGGCGTGGTCAGGGAATATCAGGCCGACATCCTGATCGCGGGCGGCCGCAACATGTACACCGCGCTCAAGGCGAGGATCCCGTTCCTCGACATCAACCAGGAGCGCGAATTCGGCTATGAGGGTTACAGCGGCATGACCGAACTTGCGCGCCAGCTCGCACTGACCCTGCAAAGCCCGGTGTGGCAGGCGGTGCGCAAGCCTGCGCCATGGGCGAAGTGTTCGGCGCCGGGCATCGAACTGGCGGGGGAAGTTTGACATGGCCGAAATCCTGAAACGCAACAAAGCCCTCGCGGTGAATCCGCTCAAAGCCAGCCAGCCGGTCGGTGCATCGCTGGCCTTTCTCGGCATCAACAAGGCGATCCCGATGATGCACGGCTCGCAGGGTTGCACCGCATTCGGCAAGGTTTATTTCGTGCGCCACTTCCGCGAGCCGATCCCGCTGCAGACCACTGCAATGGACCAGGTGTCCACGGTGATGAACGCCGACGAAAACGTGATCGAAGGACTCAAGGCAATCGCGGAAAAAAGCAAACCCGCGCTGATCGGCCTGACCACCACCGGACTTTCCGAAACCCAGGGAACCGACATCAAACGCCTGGTGAAACAGTTCCACGACAAGCACCCCGAGTTCGCGCACATCCCTGTGGTGCCGGTGAATACGCCGGACTTCACCGGCTGCCTGGAAAGCGGTTATGCGCTGGCGGTGAAAGCAGTATTGGGGACATTGCTCCCCGGTGCATCCGGCGGGAGCAATGTCGGCAGGCGCAAGAAACAGGTCAACGTGCTGGCCGGTTCATTCCTGACACCGGGCGACATCGAGCATCTCAAGGAATTGATCGAAGCATTCGGCCTGCGCCCGCTGGTGCTGCCGGACATCGCCGACTCGCTCGACGGCCATCTCAGCGAAACGGAATCCAGCCCGCTGACCCTGGGCGGCACGCCCGTCAACGACATTTCCAGCATGGGCGATTCGGTGGCCACGCTGGTGCTGGGCAACTCCATGTTCGGCGCGGCCGATCTGCTCAAGGAACGCACCGGTGTGCCGGACTACCGCTTTGACAGCCTGATGGGGCTGGAGCCGGTGGACAGCTTTATCGCGGCGCTGTCCATGATCAGCTGCAAACCGGTGCCGGAAAAGATCGAACGCCAGCGCGCCCAGTTGCAGGACGCGATGGTGGACTGTCATTTCATGCTGGGCTTTGCGCGTGTCGCGATCGCCGCCGATCCCGATCTGCTGTTCGGCTTTGCGCAACTGGTGGCGGAGATGGGCTGCGAAGTCGTCGCCGCGATCGCTCCCGCGCGCGCAAACATCCTGCAAAGTGTGCGCGCAACACAAGTCGGCATCGGCGACCTGGAAGATATGGAAAACGCGGCGCGCAGCAACGGCGCGCAACTCGTCATCAGCAATTCGCACGCGGCGGAAACCGCGCGCCGCTTGCAGCTGCCGTTGCTGCGCGCCGGCTTCCCGCAATACGACCTGATCGGCGGTTACCAGCGTTTGTGGATCGGCTATCGCGGCACGCGGCAGACCCTGTTCGACCTGGCCAACCTGCTGGTCGAGCATGGCCACCACGAGGTCGAGCCTTATGTGTCTGTCTACAGCAATCGCAATGAAAATACCGGGTATTCCGGCCCTTCTTATCAGCGCCATTTGAAAGATGAAATTCAAAATTCCGTTCGTCCCGAACTTGTCGAAAGATCTGGACCGTCATCCATTCATGGTTCGACAAGCTCACCACGAACGGATGACTTATTCAGGGAGTTGAGTCATGCGACACCTTCGCTTAGTCAAACCCATTGAGGAGAATGACATGACGGTAAAGATCGCTTTTGCCAGCAATGACCGGCGTCTGGTCAATCAGCATTTCGGCGCTGCCGAAGCGTTCGCCATTTATGAAATGGGCGAAACGGAAACGCATCTGGTGGAAGTGGCCGAATTCATCGAGACCGCGATGGACGGGCATGAAGGCAAGCTGGCTGCCAAGATAGAGTTGCTGGAAGGTTGTGCCGCAGTGTACTGCAACGCGGCAGGGGCTTCGGCCATCCAGCAATTGCTGGCCAAAGGCATACAGCCGATGCGCGTGGATGAAGGCTCGCTTATCGAAGAATTGCTGGGTTGTTTGCAGAAGAACATGGTCAGCGAACCGCCGGTGTGGCTGACCAAGCATTTGAAGAAACAGGAGAGTGCAAACCGGTTTGCCGAAGAAGAGGAGTGGCAGGAATGATCGAGACTTCCGCACGGGTGATTTCCTCGGCCAACGGCACCGTTCTGGTCGAAGCGTCCGCGCGAACCGGGTGCAGTTCATGCCATTCGCGCAGCGCCTGCGGCATTTCCGGCCTGGGCAAATATTTTTCCGCGGGCCGCACAGCGATTGCCGTGCAGTGCGATGCAAACGTCGGCGCAGGCGATGAATTGAACCTGAGCATGAGCGAAGGCGATTTTCTCAAAGCCGGGCTGCTGGCATACCTGCTGCCCAGTGTGCTCACCATCACCGGTGCGGGGGTTGCCACGACACTCGGGTTTGGCGATGCCGGCGCGGTGCTCGGCGCCGGAATTGGCATGGCTGCCGGATTCATGCTGGCGAGGTTGACCGCATGGGTGCCGCAGATACGTGCGGAAAATAAAAAATAGTTGCCGCAGAGATCACAGGGGCCGGACTTTCCGTGACCGTTTTGGGGTTTGTCGAATTAATCAACTGAAGGAGAAACAACATGAATCAGGCAGCAACAGTAGAACAGGATGAATTGATGAACACGGACTTCATGAAGGAAATGGTCAAGCAGATGCGCGCCGTCGACAGCTATGGAACGTATGACGGCTGGCCGGTGGAACGCATCCTGGCACCCTATGTGGTGACCAGGGAACAGCGGCGCTCCATACCGGTGATCGGCGATCCGGATGACATCATGTTGTCGCGCATCAAGGCGTTCTACAACGCGGTTTCGTCGCTGATCGAAAAGGAATGCGGCCTGATGGCGGTTCCCATCATCAATCTCACGCATGAAGGCTTTGGCCGCGTCGTGATCACCGTGGGCAAACTGGTGGTGCTGGATAAAACCCTGCGCGACGTGCATCGCTACGGATATGAAAGCTTTTCCAAAATGAAGGACGAAGGCGACAAGCTGCTGTCGGTGGCGCTGGAGATCGTAGGCAAGTATCCGGAAGTGGCGGGACTTTAATTCCAGTTTCATTTCGTCTTCGAAATTGAATTGGAATAAGGAGAATGAATATGAATGAAGAAGAGTTGAAGGCACTCGACAAGGAAGTAAAAAAACTCAAGCGCATCTCCAGCGAATGGGCGTCGCAGTTGCATGACCTGGTCGAGGACAGGCTGCCGGCCGGATATGAGGAAATCCACGGGATTTCACAGTCCACTTATGACGCATGCAAGGCATGGGCCGATGCGAATGCACGATTGGTCGCGGCGCAGAAGGACATGCAAAAGGAAGCGCAAGATGGCTGAAATTACCGGAATCACCCGTGGCGGGACGGAGTGGACACCCACCTTCGTCACCGCACTGGATCAGAGCACCTGCATCGGTTGCGGCCGCTGCTTCAAGGTCTGCCCGCGCGAGGTGTTCGATCTGATCGAGCGCAGCGAGGACGACGAAGCCTATGACGAGGACGAAGACAACACCATGGTGATGTCGCTGGCGAATGCGCTGGACTGCATCGGCTGCGGCGCCTGCGGGCGGGTATGCCCCAAGCAGTGCCACACGCATGAAGCGTTGCCACTGGCAGTTTGATTTAAAGGAGATTGTTCATGCCCAGACCGGAAAAGCATGTTTTCGTTTGTTCCCAGGCGCGCCCGCCCGGACATCCGCGCGGTTCATGCGGCGCCAAGGGATGCAGCGCAGTCGTGGATGAATTCTACAAACAGTTACAGCAGCGCCAGTGCTTCGACAAAGTGGCAATAACCGCGACCGGCTGTATCGGCCCGTGCGGCATGGGGCCCAACGTGCTGGTCTATCCCGAAGGCATCATGTACGGCAACGTCGCTGCGGCCGACGTGGGCGCGATATTCGATGAACACCTGCTCGGTGGACAGCCGGTGGATCGGCTAAAGATGCCCGCCGACATATGGTGATTCCGGCCTCATTTCTTCGGTGAAACCGGAATGAAACTGATTGATTCGAGCCAGCTCCCCGCCGAGCTGGAAGTATTGGCGGAACGTATCGTGATTGCGTTGACGGATGAAGCGGCGCATTTTGCCGGGGAGAACGGCATGCCGCAGATTGCGCTGGCTGCTGCGGACTTCACCAGGGTCATCGATCCGGGCAATCAATTGCCGGGATACGAAGGTGTGTGGCGCAATGCGCGCAACGAGCGATGCGGCTGCCTGACCTTCAACAGCGACGGAAGCTTCTATGCGGAATATGATTTGTTCTGTCCGCATCCGCGTGATGCGCGCTGGTTCGTCGAGATGGTGACCGCATGGGGGAATTCAGGCAGCATGCGTGTCGAGGCGCAGATGATCCCGAGTCCGTGAGCGATGCCCGGCTTCCCGGAAAATATGCGCCTGATACTGGCGCACAAACAATCCACCAGCGCACGGGTGCGTTTTCTGTGTTTTGCGCACGGCATCTGCGCCTTTGCGCCATTGCCGCCGTTATCGTCGTTCGACGAAAACGCACCCGTGCCGCAGGTGCTGCATCATCCCGGTGTATATTTGCGACCGGCGGAAGTACGATTGGGTCTGCCCGAGGGCAGCCTGAAACAGGAGCCGGAATTTTTTGCCGTCGTGCAGACACCGGATGAAACGATCGAGGTCAACCTTGCGCTGATCGCCACGATAGATCCGCCTTTTGCCGCTGCCGAAGCCGCCGGAGCACGCTTCATCGCGATTACCGATGCGCGCAATTGTTCAGAGGTGGAACTGGGTTTGTTGCGTTGTGCCTATCCTGTCCTGGTCTGATAATTTGAGGAGTAAACGATGAGTCAATTTGCAATGGGCGACATGGTGTTCGCCGCGCAGGATCTGTTCAACGAACCGCTGGAAGAGACCGGCGAGAGCGGCATCCCGGGCGTTGCCGCCGGGGCATTGCTGGCCGGTGCGGGAACACGCGGCGTGGTGGTCAACATCGGCCATGCCGAAGCAGCGCCCAAACAGGAAATCTATCTGGTGCGCTTCGAGTCCGGCCCGGACGGCATGAAACGCCCCAGAGGCTGGAGTACGGGTTAGGCTTTTTGCTTCGGCAAC
>CAZCKZ010000121.1:0-5963 GCA_964499395.1 uncultured Gallionella sp.
AGTGGCAGGATATTTTGCCGGCCAGAAATTTGTCCGCACCCCGCAGAAGTTTGATCCGGAATTGGCCAAGAAAGGCAAGAATATCCACGAAATGAGTTGTGAAAAATGTCACTCTGAAAACGGAACCGTAGCAAGTGACGATGTCGGCATCCTGGCGGGACAGAAGATGGCCTACCTCGAAGAACAGTTCAAATTTTTCAGGGAAGGCAAGCGGCCAATTTCCAAAAAGATGAAGCCGAAACTGGATCCGCTCGATAAGGCAGGTATTGAAGCACTGATCAATTACTACGGCAGCTTCAAGTAAGCCAGCGGCATTCTGGTCAACTGAGTTTCAAACCGGCATCGAGAAAAATAAAAGGAGAACAACCATGTCTAACCCGACAGAAACCAAGAAATTCAGTAGCCTCTGGCGGGCGTTACGCAGCCCTAGCGCACGCTATTCGCTGTTGACGCTGCTGGGCGGCGGCTTCATCGCCGGCATCCTTTTCTGGGGCGGATTCAATACCGCGCTTGAGGCCACCAACACGGAGGAGTTTTGTATTTCTTGCCACGAAATGCGCGATAACGTCTACCAGGAATACAAGGAGACCATCCACTACAAGAATCCCGCAGGTGTGCGTGCCACATGCCCGGACTGCCATGTCCCACACCCTTGGGTATACAAAATCATACGCAAGATTCAGGCGTCGAACGAACTGTTGCACAAAGCGTTGGGCACGATCGATACGCGCGAGAAGTTTCTGGCACACCGGCAGGAATTGGCCGAACACGTCTGGAAGACCATGAAAGACACGGATTCACGCGAATGCCGGAACTGCCATGCGCAAAGTTATATGGACATCGATAATCAAAGCCGCTTGGCCAAGAAGAGGCACTCATCCATGCCCGAAACCGGGAAAACCTGCATCGATTGCCACAAGGGTATTGCGCATCACTTGCCTGAAGGTGCGTAGGACGACCGAGGTCAATTAGAAGCCGGCAATCAATATTTCCAGTTGCTGAAAATTTAGCGGAGGGCGCAAGCCCTCCATTTTTGCCGGAATAATTATGAATCTGGAATTGCAGCCCAGACTGCCAGTCAGTGGTATGACGCGGTACCACGCCAAAGACAAAGGATCAAGTGGCTCAGCAAATCAATGACCCCCTTGGGTGCCTGGCAAGGCAGCACAATTCATACCGAATAAACGCATCCACAAATCCTGTACGGCAACAAACAGATAGCGTCAAACAAAAAATGCCCCCTGTATCATTTATCACAGGGGGCTTTGTTTACCTTGCTGCCTGAGCCTATCTCAGAACGGAATATCGTCGTCGAAATTATCGAAGCTGCCTTTTGCTGCCGGTGCAGCCTTGGCAGGAGCCGCGCCGCCGGATGAAGATGCGGGTTTGTTCTCCACCACCTCGAAGCTGCCAGCTCCTGACGACTTGCCGCCCAGCATGGTCATTTCGTTGACCACGATCTCGGTGGTGTAACGGTCCTGCCCTTCCTTGGTTTGCCACTTGCGGGTTTGCAATTTGCCTTCGACAAATATCTGGGAACCCTTTTTCAGATATTCACCGGCTATTTCGGCAAGGCGGCGGTAAAAAACCAGGTTATGCCACTCGGTTTTTTCCTGTTTCTCGCCGCTCTTGTCCTTCCAGTTTTCGGAAGTCGCCAGCGTGCAGTTGGTCACCGCTTCTCCGCTGGTCATGTAGCGGGTTTCCGGGTCTTTACCCAAGCGACCTATCAGGATTACCTTGTTCACCGACATGTCACGCTCCTTTCATTACGAGTTTGTCTACCGCTGCTTCATCGAAGCCCTGCATGTCAACTTTGAGGGAGGCGATATTTTCCACTGCCACCACCATCGCTTCGCGCACACCCTGCAGTTGTGCGAGTTGCTTTTGCAATTGTACCGCAGACGCTTCATCCATCTCGGGCAAATGATACAGCCTGGTGCGCACCAGTGCCGGGGGATTCATCGTGGATGCGACGATCAGCCACACCAGCAACAGCACGATGGCAAAGACGAACACCGAATCGCCGCCGACGAATTGCAGCAACGCACCGCCGATTGCCGCGCCTGAGAAAGCGCCCAAAAACTGGACGCTGCTATACACGCCCATTGCGGTGCCTTTGGCGGCCAGCGGGGCGATCTTGCTGATCATCGAGGGCAGCGTCGCTTCCAGCACGTTGAACGCAGTGAAGAACACCAGCAGCGCAGCGGCCACACCCCACAAACTGTTCTGCGCAAACATCAGCAGTCCCTGTGCGCACATTGCAAGGAATATAGAGAGCATGAATATCTGTTTCATCTTGGCTTTCTTCTCCGCGATGATGATGGGCGGCACCATCAGCACGAACGCCACCAGCATCACCGGCAGATAGACATACCAGTGGTGGGACAAAGGCAGGCCATCCTTCTCCATCACGAACGGCACCTGCATGAACACCGACATCAAAATCGCGTGCAGCGAGAAGATGCCGAAATCGAGACGCAATAGATCCTTGTTGCGCAGCACTTCAACGAAATGTTTCCCGCTCGCCTCGGTGTCACTGTGGAAATGAGTGATCTCCGGATCGGGTATCATGAATTTCACCACGCCTATCCCAATCAACGCAAGCACGCCGGTCAGCGCAAAAATGCCGGGTACACCCAGCAAATTATTGAGCATGGGCGAAAGCACCATCGATACCGAAAAGGTGATACCGATGGTAATCCCTATCATCGCCATCGCCTTGGTGCGCACTTCTTCGCGGGTGAGATCGGCGGTGAGCGCCATCACCGCGGCGTTCAGCGCACCCGCGCCCTGCACCACACGCCCGACGATAATCCAGTAGATGTTGTGTGCATCGGCGGCGATGAAGCTGCCGACCGCGAACAAGGTCAGGGCGAAATAGATCACCGGCTTGCGCCCGTAGCGGTCCGACAACCAGCCGGAAGGAATCTGCAGCATCGCCTGAGTCAATCCGTAAGCGCCGAGCGCGATGCCGATCAGCAGATGGCTGTCGCCGCCGGGCAAATGTTGCGCATAAATCGCAAAGATTGGGAGAATGATGAACAGTCCCAGCATGCGCAGGCCATAGATACTTGCCAGGCCAAAACTGGCGCGACGCTCGATCGCGGTCATGGTGTCGGGTACTTGTTGCATGGATGTCCTTGGTCAGTAATTGTGTGTTCGTATTTTAACAGCACATCTCGACTCGGGCATATTCCTCATCATCAATGTAATGTAAGGATATGTATCATTATTTAATCGTTTTGCCGACATGTAATTTGGCTGGCAATTCCCGCAAAAATTTAATCGGGGTGCAAAACACAAATCAAAGTAGCAGCCAAACCTTCCATCCTGTTATCCGTCGTGCGTCATGATTCTCGGCGCGCGAAGGGCAGTCAGGCTTTGGACAATTCGTGCTCGTCTTCCGGCTCGGCGGGTTTTACATGATCACTGGCGAGCAGCATATACACCGCAGGCACCACCAATAGCGTGAACAGGGTGCCGATGGCAAGACCGCTCGCAATCACCAGGCCCATGTTGAAACGAGATGCCGCACCGGCACCGCTGGCGGTGATCAACGGGATCACTCCCAGCACCATCGCAGCGGTCGTCATCAGGATAGGCCTCAACCGGATGCCGGCCGCCTCCTCGATCGCCTCGCGCTTGGTCTTGCCTTCCTGGCGAAGGTTGTTGGCAAACTGCACGATCAGGATGCCATGCTTGCTGATCAAACCCATCAAGGTCACCAACCCGACCTGTGTGTATATATTCAGGCTGGAACCGCCAACGCCGAGGCTGATGAAAACCAGCGCGCCGGCAATCGACATCGGCACCGACACCAGGATGATGAAAGGATCGCGGAAACTTTCAAATTGCGCTGCCAGCGCGAGGAAGATGATCACCAGCGCGAAGGAGAACATCGCAATGAAGCCGCTGGATTCCTGCATGAACTGGCGGGACTGTCCACCGTAGTCCACCGAATAACCCTGCGGCAGTGACTTGTCGGCCAGATCCTTCAGATAACCCAGTGCTTCACCGGTGGTCACACCCGGCAACGCCACGCCCTGGACCGTCGCCGCGTTGAGTTGCTGAAAATGATTTAAAGATTCAGGGGTCGTTTTGGAGGTGATGTGCACGACACTGGACAAAGGCACCGACGTGCCACTGGCAGTGCGAACATAATAATTGAGCAACTGCGACGTGTTAAGACGATAGCGCTGTTGCACCTGCGGTATCACCTTGTATGAACGCCCCGCCAGGCTGAAGTAGTTGACATAGCCGCCACCCAGCATCGCGGAGAGCGAATTGCCGATTTCCTGCATGGAAAGGCCCAGCAGAGCGGCCTTGTTGCGGTCTATGACCACGGTCGATTGCGGCAGGTCGATGCGCAGGTCCGTATTGATGAACATGAACATGCCGCTCTTCTGCGCCTTCTGCAAGAACTCCTGCACCACGTCGTTCAGGCGCTCGAATGGTTCGGTGGTACCGATGACGAACTGTATCGGCAGGCCTCGGCTGCCCGGCAGCGAAGGTGGCTGGAATGCCACTGCCTGGGCACCGGCGATGTGGCTCAATTGCTGCTGGACCACCGGCTGCAGCTGACTCGACGTCTTGCTGCGCTCATCCCACGGTTTCAACACCATGCCGGCAATCATCCGGCCTGGCATGTCAATCTGGAACACGTGTGCTGTCTCAGGATGGCTGGCATAGATTTGGTAATTCTGCTTCGCATAGGGCTCGCGCTGCTGCAAGGTCGAATCAGGCGCCGCTGTAAGTGAAGAAATAATGACGCCCTGATCTTCCTGTGGTGCCAGTTCGTGTTTGGCAGCCGCATAGAGAAAATAGATGCTGCCCAGCACGATCAAGGCAAACACCGCTGTCACCGGCAGATAATCGAGCGATCCGTGCAGCGTGCGCGAATAGAGGCGGCGCACTTTTTCGAAGCTTGCGTCGATAAAATGCACGACGCGGGATTCCAGGCTGGTATCCTGTGCAAGATGGGGCCTGAGCAGGCGCGAGCACATCATCGGCGACAGTGTCAGCGCGATGATTGCCGAAACGGTGACGGTACCGACCAGGGTAAACGCGAATTCGGTGAACAGGGCGCCGGTCAGTCCGCCCTGGAAACCGATCGGCACATACACCGAGATCAGCACGATGGTCATGGCAATGATCGGACCGGCCAGTTCGCGCGCCGCATTGATCGCTGCCCGCATCGGTGCGACGCCTTCCTCGATATGGCGACTGACGTTCTCCACCACGATGATGCTGTCGTCCACCACCAGGCCGATGGCAAGCACAAAGGCAAGCAGGGTCAACAGATTGATCGAGAAACCGAAGGCCAACATGATGGTAAAGGTTCCGATCAGCGACAGCGGAATCGCAACCACCGGAATCAGCACCGAACGCGGCGAGCCGAGGAACGCGAACACGACAAGAATGATCACCAGCAAGGCTTCGGACAGGGTCTTGATCACCTCGTGGATCGAACTGTTTACGAATTTGGTGGAGTCATAGACGATCTTGCCTTCAATGCCCTGCGGTAGCTGAGCCTGAAGCTCCGGCATCAGATCACGAACCCGTTTGATCACATCGAGCAAATTGGCTGAGGGTGCCACCTGGATGCCGATATACACCGCGCTGTTGCCGTCGAATGCCACCTCGGTGTCATAGTTTTCTGCCCCCAGCGTAACATTGGCGACATCCTTCAATCGCACAATGGCATTGTTCGACTGCTTGATCACCAGGTTGCGGAACTCATCCTCCGAGTGCAGATTCGTTGAAGCATTAAGATTGACCTGCACCATCATGCCCTTGGTATTACCCACACCGGACAGAAAATCATTTTGTGCCAGCGCGGTATTTACATCGGCCGCAGTCAGGCCGTACGCGGCCAACTTCTTGGGATCCAGCCAAGCGCGCAGCGCGAAGTTCTTCGCGCCAAGCAGTTCGGCAGTCTGCACGCCATCCACCGCCTGCAGCTT
>CAZCKZ010000122.1:0-5904 GCA_964499395.1 uncultured Gallionella sp.
GAGGAAATATTATTTTTCACTATTATTTTTAGTGATATAGATTGTGCTATCAATAACATGGAATACAAAATCTGGCAAGCCATGACCAGAAACTTCGTTGACCTGGATCAATCGGCAAAAGACTCCGCAAGACGGACGATAGTCCAATTTTCGTCTTAACCTCGCACGTCGGATCTTGCAATCAGCGGCAGAAACAGTGCTGCGCTACTCGTAGCGCAAAAAATCTTCCGCCATTGCATCGGGGCCGTAACGCTCTATCAGGCTCTCGATCTCGGGCATCAGCACATCGTCCTCATCATCTTCAAGAATCCCCTCGCCCACCAGGCTTGCGCCCAGGCCGTCTGCTATCGCTTCGTGTACAGCCTCGAGCGTTGGCGGGATTTCGCGATTCTCGTCGTTCATGACTTCTTCTATCACCCGCGAAAGCGCTTCGCTGGCAAAGGCGTAGATGAAGTCCATCGCGGCGGCCGATTCTCCGAACTGTTCGATCAGTTCATCCAGTTCGTCAATGACCGATTCGTCAACGTCGAAATGATGCAACTGTTCTTCTTCGTTCGTCTCGTCAGGCATTTCATGAATGAGGAATGAACGGACCGCGGCCAGCGTCATCGCCTCACCGGAGTCCAATTGGTCGATCAGGGTTTCGATGAGGCTGGACAGTTCGGGACTTACGCGGCTGGCAATATCGATGGGATTGCTTATCATGATTTATTCTCCTGCTTGATTAGGATTTATGACGGATTCTGGTTTATTTAAGGTTGGCGCGCAACCTTGTTTCCGAAGCGTTCAAGGATATTTGGCCCGATCAATTCCAGCGCCCCCCGCCTCGCCCTCGACGCCAGTGGCGGATCACCAGATAGCCGCCGATCATGCCGCCAAGGTGCGCAAAATGCGCCACGCCCGCTTCGGTCCCGGTCACGCCAAGTATCAGTTCCAGACCTGCATACAGAACCACGAACACCCGCGCCGGCATGGGAACCGGCGGAATCAACAGCATGATGACCCGGTTCGGAAAGAACAGGCCATATGCGAGCAGCACGCCGAATACGCCGCCGGATGCACCGATCGTGGGATAGTCACCGCCGCTTAATCCCGTTGCCAGCAACTGCATCAGTCCGGCTGATATCACGCTGGCGAAATAAAGCTGCAGGAAAACCCTGCGTCCCAGCATGTATTCCACCTCCCTGCCGAACAGCCACAGGCCGTACATGTTGAACGCAATATGCATGATACTGCCGTGCAGGAACGCATAGGTCACCAGTTGCCAGGGCATGAAGTTGCTGCCCAGCGGCCATAACGCAAAACTGCTTATCATTCCGTCACCAGCACCGGTCTGCAGCAGGTAGCAGGCTATCGTGGTGATGAGGATGATCTGAACACCGGGCGGCATGGGGCGCATCGTTAACCTTTCCTGATCGCTAACCGGGCAAATACCGGCATTTTCTCTTCCGGCACTCTGGTTGATTCAAATGACCAATAATCACGCGGCCGCTATTCACCTGAAAATTTCCCGGCATCCGGCGATGGTGCCCGACCCATCAGCCAATAAACGATACCGAGCGACAAAAGCGAAGCAGCCAGGGCAAACAGGATCAAGGGCGAGATGGTTTCCACTTCGAACACGATGAACTCTCTGGCAATCGCCAGGATGGAAACCAGCACCACATTTTTTACGATCACCTCGCGGCTCTTTCCCATGTATGCATTCATGATTGTATAGCTGAACTCGATCGCGATCAGCAAAGTCATGATCATTCCGAAAGCGGATTGAAAAGCCCTGTGATCAAGCTTGTCGAAAGCTCCGTGGAGCACGAGATGATATGTCTCCACCGTCAGCCCCCAGAATGCCGCGAGGATCATGACCGAGATCAGCACGATGATGCCCGTGGTAATGAGCATCTCAAAACGGTTGAAATATCTCGATATGAGTGATTTTGTCAGGTCTTTGTTGTTGCGCATGATGGCTATAGTCACCAAAGAGTGGAATAGGTTCCTTGCCTTAACCGCTGCGATGTTCCGTGTCAGCCGATCAGGGATTCGGCAGCGTGATGCTCCAGCCCGAATGCCTCGGCGACTTTCTTGTGCGTGATTTTTCCGCCGCTGATGTTCAGTCCCTTCAGCAGTGCCGGAGATTCCTCGAGCGCCTGTTTGTATCCCCTGTTCGCCAATTGCAGCACATAGGGCAGGGTCGCATTGGTCAGCGCCAGTGTGGATGTGAGCGGCACGCTGCCCGGCATGTTGGCCACGCCGTAGTGGACGATGCCATCGACGATGAAAGTCGGAGTCTCGTGCGTGGTGGGATGCATGGTCTCGACACAGCCGCCCTGGTCAATGGAGACATCCACGATCACCGTGCCGCTGCGCAACCTTGCCAGGTCTTCGCGGCGCAGCAGTTTCGGTGCGACCGCGCCATGCACCAGCACCGCACCTATGACCAGGTCGGCGCCGGTGATCTGGTCCAGCAGATTGTGCCGGTTGGAAAATATCAGCTGCACGTTGGCCGGCATCACATCGCTCAGATAGCGCAACCGCTCCAGCGAAGTATCGAGGATCACGACATGGGCACCTATCCCGGCCGCGATCTTCGCCGCATTCACGCCGACCACCCCGCCGCCGATGATCACCACCTTGCCGGGCGGCACACCCGGTACACCGCTGAGCAATATGCCGCGCCCGCCATGCAGGTGTTCCAGATACTTCGCACCTTCCTGAACCGCCATACGCCCGGCCACTTCCGACATCGGTGTCAGCAGCGGCAGTTCGCCCGAAAGCAGCTCGACGGTTTCGTACGCAATGCATATCGCGTTGCTGGCGACAAGCGCCCGGGTCACAGACTCGTTTGCGGCAAAATGAAAATAGGTGAAAATGATCTGCCCGGGCCTGATGCGTTTCCATTCCGGTTCGATCGGCTCTTTCACCTTGACGATCAGGTCGGCTGCCGCCCAGACCGCTTCGGCATCCTGCGCGATTTGCGCTCCGGCAGCCTGATATTGCGCGTCGCTGAAGTCACTGCCCAGGCCCGCTCCCGTTTCCACCACAACAGTGTGGCCGGCCGACACCAGCGCCGCCGCCCCGGCCGGAACCAGCGAGATGCGATTTTCGTTGGGCTTGATTTCCTTCGGTATGCCGATCTTCATGCACTGGTCTCCTGATCTGGACAGGAATATTTCAGGTAACCCGGAATGCTCATGCACGCATATTAGCAAACTCGACCGGTAAAAGAATGGCCGAACTCAATATATCCGCTTGCACCCTGAAATAAAACAGGGCCGGCAAATACCGGCCCCACTTGACGTGACAAAATGACACTCGCTATCTGCGGGTGTCCAGGATGGCTTCCAGATTGTTATCCAGGTCGTTCACCACCTCCCAGCTGCTGGCACCCGCCTTGAGCACCCTCGCCTTCCAGTGCGCGAGCCGATCTAGGTACAAACGCGGATCGGCGTTGTCGGTGCCCAGTTTGCTGACGTTCAATGCAACGATACGGATCCCGTCCAGCTTGATCGGGAAATCGCGCACCGTTCCCTTGCCCAGTTCTTCCTGCATGTCGGAGAAGATCACGATGGTCTTGGTCCCGGCCCGGGTCTCATTCAGGTATTCCGCTGCCTGGATCAGGCCCCCGGTGATATCGGTATATGAACTGCCGTGTACATCTTTGGTAAACGCCCCTACCCTGGCTTTGAACGCGCGCTTTTGCTGGGTTGCCTCCGATGGACGCCGGTCGAAGGTGACCTTGGCGACGATGTCCTTTTCCGTGAAGCTGCGCGTCTCCACTTTGGCCACCGCCAGCGAATCGCCGGGATTCAGCGTGGCCAGCAGGTAGTTGATGACCCTGGCAGCCTTGTTGATCTGCTTGGTGTAGGTGCCGGACGTATCCACCAGCATATACACTGCCTGGGTGTGCTTGCGGTTGTCGCCGCACGCGGAGAGCAGCAATGCGACGAACAGCATGATCAATACGGGCAGGGATTTTTTCATGAGGCGCTCCCGGATTTGGCTTGTGCTTTAACAAGCGTATCTCCGCGCAACGCAACCACCCAGCGTTCCAGCATCAGCGGTATCACGATCAGGATGTCATAGACCAACTCCAGCACCTTGGCGAAGCGCCTGAATACCACACCGGTGAACCTGAGCACGAAACCCAGTCCGCGCATGGTCTGCACCAGCAGTACGCCGAGAACCGTGCGCAGCGAATGCACCACGCTTTCCAGCGGGATTGCGACGAAGGCCAATGCAAACGGCAATACGAAGCCCATGACCATCTGGCCGGCCATCGGTATGTTGGCCATCCAGCCTTGTGTCGCGGCCGGTGCGGATGAGGACAGATCCCGCATCAGTGCAGCCTTGTCGGCGACCAGCATGTCGCGCATCAGTGCCAGGGACGATTCGATAGCCGCCAGGATCACCAGAAAGATCAGCGAGGCCAGCATCAAACGGCGGCGCATGCGGTCATCCATGCTGGCGATCTTGGGGAACAGTTGCGTGATGCGCAGCGACTCGAGCAGGAACAGCCCCATTGAGGCTTCCATCAAAATGATCACCAATGCCGCAACATCCGAAGTACGCAAATTGTCCGTGATGTAATCGCTGGCGCCCACCATCTCCGACATCGGCAGAGCGATCAGCTTGTAGTTGATGAACGCGCCGCCCATCGCAATCACCATGACCAGCGCCGAGATCGCCAACTGCACGAAGGCGGATGTGCTAAGCGCATTTTCGGTCTTGCTGTCCTTGGCGCGTATCCCCTCGAATTTGGCCATATGGCCATCGATCTGTTTTGCATTGGTATTAAGAGTGACCATCTTCTTGTCCATCTCGCCGATCAGCTTTTCCACCGAGCGCCATGATGGCTGCATTCCCTTAAGGATTTTGTGGCGCTCTTCATAGGAACGCCGAAACTCCGCCACCGTCTTGTCATGGATCTTCTGGATTGACTTGTTGATGTCTTCCAGCAACTTGCGCGGAATATCGCCGCCAGATTTGATCTGCGAGACCGATTCAAGCGCGCTCACCCACTCCGGAGGCGGTGCCGGGACCTCTCCGCATTTACGGTAGTCATCCTCGATGCGCGTGACTTCTTCCATCAGTTTGCGCTGCAACGCTGGAAATTCCTGCATATCTTTGCGGATGATATTGGTCACACGCTCGAATTCCCGATCGATCAAGGTAGCCGCACTTTCCTGGCTATGCGCCAGCAACACCGCCTGATTGCGCAAACGCAGCGTATCCGCACTGAGGAACAGCCAGCGGGAAATGAAACGGGTGGACTGGGTGACCAGATTGCATACCGAGTGGATCACCCCATGCATAGGCTTGCGGGCTGCATACAGGAACAACATTACCAGTATGGCCAGTACCAAGATGGACAGCGCTACGCTGTCGGGCCAAAACAACCACGGATTGCGGTCTACCATTGCGAATTCCTCCCAGTTTTATACCCGCTACTTCAGCACCTAAATACGGGTATTTCGCCTGCGGGGAATGCGCAGGAAGCGCTTCCCCCAACGAAGCGAACTTTGCCTGTTCTATTCCATTGCAGCAATACCACTTATCCCAATTTTTTACCGCTCATTACTAATTTATACCGTTCATTCCCCATATACTACCGTTCATCCCCATCGATTATATTTTCAATTCAATTCTTGCCTGTCATTCAGCCGCCTGCCGGGCAAATGTGGCATGGCAAAGGGATATCTTCAATCGCAAAAGCAAGGAAACGACGCTCTGACGCAAGTATCGCCCCATATGGCCGGCAATCCTGTTGCCGGTTGATATCTCAAGGTTGGTCCATTTGCGCAGCAAATACCAAGCATGATGAGCAGCTCGCAGAGGGACGGCAGAAACAAGAACAATGAGCGGTGTTATCTGGCCTTGAACCAACGACCGGGCAGCCCCATTATTCCT
>CAZCKZ010000123.1:0-5884 GCA_964499395.1 uncultured Gallionella sp.
GAACAGCCCGCACAATCATTGACAGAAGCGCCGCCGGCAGAAGCTCCCATGGTGTTGCCCAGCGTCAAGTTGAGCAGCGATTTGCTGAATGAATTCCTGCTTTCCGAAATCGCCGGCCAGCGCGGCGATGGCACCGTCGCGGTCGAGGGCAGCCTGGATTTGGCAAAAAAAACACGCGACCCCCGGCTCGCCATGCGTGCTGCCAACATGGCACTCAAATTCGGCCAGCCTGACAAGGCTGTCGAGGCGCTCAGGATTTGGCGCGAAACCGATCCCTCTTCGATCATGGCAATGCGTATGCTGTCCTCGGTATTGCTGCGCAGCGGCAAAGTTGACCAGGCCCGCGATGAATTCGCCAGCCTGTTAAAGGCGGACGCAAGTCACTCCCCTCGGAATTTTATCCAGATCTATCAAATATTGGCCACCTACCCGGACCGGACGGCGGCACTGAAATTGATGCGCGAACTTGCGCAACCGTATCCGCGTGTGGCTGAAGCGCATTGGGCTGTGGCGCAATTGGCGCATGCGTCCGGCGACAGCGAGCTTGCGCTGAACGAGGCACAACAGGCACGCAGCCTGCGTCCGGAGTGGAATATGGCAGTGTCGCTTGAGTCGGTATTGTTGCAGAAAAAAAATCCGCGGCAGAGTCTGGATTTGCTGCGCAGTTATCTGTCCACTTATCCTGATGCGCATGAAATCCGCCTGCAGTATGCGCGTGAATTGCTCGACCAGAAACAGTACAAAGCGGCACGGAAACAATTCCAATACATGGCGGACAAGAATCCCGACAATCCCGAGTTTGCCTATGCCATCGCGCTGATCTCACTGCAACTGAACGACCTGAATAGCGCCGAGACAGAACTCAAACAAGCGCTCAGCAAAGGCAAAAAAGATCAGGGCACAGTGCAGTTTTACCTGGGGCAACTGAGCGAGGCAAAAAACAACGACGATGAAGCGATCAACTATTATCGCCAGATCAAGGATGGCGATTTTCTGGTGCCGGCACAAATCCGCATCGCTTATTTGCTGAGCAAGCGCGGCCAACTGGCCGAAGCCCGCCGGATCCTGCATGAAATACAGACGACCGACAATGAGCAGCGCGCGAAACTGGCAATGCTCGAGGCGCAGTTGTTGCGCGAGGCCAATCAATTCGACGAAGCGTATCGGGTGTTGAATCAAGCCCTGGAAAAGCTGCCCAATGATATCGATCTGCTCTACGAAACCGCGATGATGGCCGACAAGACCGGTAAACCCGACATGTTCGAGCAGTTGATGCGCAAACTGATCAAAATCAAGCCCGATTACGCGCAAGCTTACAATGCGCTGGGCTACGGCATGCTGGAACGCAACGAGCGTATCCCGGAAGCAATGATGCTGGTGGAAAAAGCGCTGCAGCTTGCGCCCGATGACGCCTCCATCATGGACAGCGTGGGCTGGGGCTACTATCGCAGCGGAAAGCTGGATGAAAGCGTGAAGATGCTGAGGCGCGCCTACGCTGGCAATGCCAATCCCGAGATTGCTGCACATCTGGGCGAAGTGCTGTGGGTGCGCGGCGACAAAGCGGAAGCCAAAAAGATCTGGAGGGACAGTCTCAGGGAAAATCCCGGGAATGAGCCATTGCAGGCAGTGATCAAAAAATTCGATCCATGATGATGCGCTGGCTGGTTTTTTTGGGATTATCCTGGTTAAGCGGCTGCGCGTTACTATCCCCTCCTCCTGCAACCGATGCGCGCCCAGCGCAATTCGCAACCGCCTCGTTCGCAATGAACGGACGGATTGCGGTCAATAATTACGGCGAGCGGCATTCCGCCGGGCTGCACTGGACGCACCGCGGACAATCCGATGAAATCCTGCTGCTGACCCCGCTCGGGCAAACTGCGGCGCGCGTGTACCGCGACGAACACAACGCAACGCTGGATGACGGCGACAAGCACTACCAGGCCGACAATGCGGAAGCGCTGATGGAAAAGGTGCTGGACTGGCATCTGCCGCTGCACGGCCTGCATCAGTGGGTGCTGGGACTGCCGGACACTGGCAGTCCTGTACAAATCAAGCGTGACGGCAAGGGCCGCATCAGCGAGCTGTTTCAGGATGGCTGGAAAGTGCGCTATTTGCGCTACGCCCCGGACAGTCTGCCGACGCGTCTGCAGTTGAGCCATGAACATTTGACGTTGCAATTACTGATCGACGAGTGGCAATGGAATCCGCATTGAACCCGATATACCTCGCGCAAAGGCGCAGACAACGCAAATAAGACCGGCAACCCCCGACAAGGCTTTGAAATGAATCAAGCACGGGTGGATTTTGCCTTTTTTCCCGGCGCTCTTTGCGGCTTCGCGCTGACAATAGTATTTACCGTTGGTCACTGAGTGACTACGCTAGTGGATTATTCGAAGATGAAACTCTCCTGCCCCGCCCCGGCAAAATTGAACCTGTTCCTGCATGTCATCGGACGCAGGCCGGACGGCTACCATTTGCTGCAAACCCTGTTCCGCTTCATCGATCTGCAGGACATATTGCACTTCAGCCTGCGCGAAGACGGCGAAATTCGGCGTACCAATGCCGTCGAAGGCGTACCGGAAGCGCAGGATCTGTGCGTGCGCGCGGCGCGTCTGCTGCAAAGCGAAACCGGTTGCGCTGCGGGCGCCGACATCATGATTGAAAAGCATATCCCGATGGGTGGCGGGCTGGGTGGGGGCAGCTCGGATGCGGCAACCACATTGATCGCGCTGAATCGCCTATGGTCATTGGGTCTGACACGTACACGCCTGATGCAGCTTGGCTTGCGCCTGGGCGCGGATGTGCCGGTATTCATTTTCGGTGAAAATGCGTTTGCCGAGGGCGTGGGCGAAAGGTTGCAAGCCCTCCCCCTGCCTGATGCATGGTATCTGGTGCTGTTCCCGCCGGTACAGGTACCGACCGCCCGGATTTTTGCACATCCAGAATTGACACGGAATGCAGTTTCCATCACAATGCGCGCCCTTTCGGAGCGGCAACTTTGCGACGAGCGGCAATTTCGCAACGATTTGCAACCTGTGGTATGCGAACTCTACCCGGAAGTGGCGCGTTATATCGCCAGCCTGAATAATTTACGGGTCGGAAACGACTTCGGCAAAGCGATGGTGACCGGATCGGGAGCATGCGTATTTGCCGAGTTCGGCAACCGCAAGCAGGCCGAAACAGTGATGAAACAGCTACCGCACGGGATACGCGGGGTGGTAGCACAAGGTTTGGCAAGGCATCCGTTGCATGATTGGGTGTCGGATTGACGAAAGTGTAAAGGTATCAGGGCTTCTCTGGAAATTCAGGGTTCGACCAGTGAAATCTGGTTTTTTAGAGGCGGCCTTATTGATGGGGAGTCGCCAAGTGGTAAGGCACCGGATTTTGATTCCGGCATTCGCAGGTTCGATCCCTGCCTCCCCAGCCAGTTTTCTGACTGTATATTGAGGGATTCACGTGTCCTACGACAGCTTGATGGTGTTCACCGGCAATGCCAATCCCAGGCTCGCTGAAGCGGTCGCACGGTATCTGCACATTCATCTGGGACGCGCGACGGTAGGCCGCTTTTCGGACGGCGAAGTTCAGGTCGAGCTGCTTGAGAACGTGCGCGGCAGGGATGTGTTCGTGCTGCAATCCACGTGTGCGCCGACCAATGACAATTTGATGGAAGTACTGGTAATGGTGGATGCATTGAAGCGCGCGTCTGCGGGACGTATCACTGCCGCGATGCCGTATTTCGGCTACGCACGCCAGGATCGCCGCTTGCGCTCGGCGCGGGTCGCGATTACCGCCAAACTGGTGGCCGATATGCTCGCCAGTGCCGGTGTGGATCGCTTGTTGACGATGGACCTGCACTCCGACCAGATACAGGGCTTTTTTGATATTCCCGTAGACAATATTTACGCCAGCCCGATATTGCTGTCCGACGTGTGGAAGAACAATTACCCGAATCTGATCGTGGTATCGCCGGACGTGGGCGGTGTGGTACGCGCCCGCGCGCTGGCCAAGCAACTGGACGCGGATCTGGCGATCATCGACAAACGCCGCCCCAAACCGGGAGTGGCAAAGGTGATGAACATCATCGGTGATGTGGCCGGCCGTACCTGTCTGATCATGGATGATATGGTAGATACTGCCAACACGCTGTGCGAGGCCGCCAACGCGTTGAAGGAAAAAGGGGCGACAAGCGTATTGGCCTATTGTACCCATGCGGTGCTGTCGGGTCCGGCGATCGAGCGCATCGAGAATTCCGCGATGGATGAACTGGTCATTACCGACACCATCCCGCTGAGCGAAACAGCGCGCAACTGCAAGCGCATCCGCCAATTGAGCACGGCTGAATTGCTGGCGGAAACGATACGCCGCATCAATAACGAAGAGTCGGTGAGCTCGCTGTTCACGGAATAATTTTTTTAGCGGCAGCCATGTTGGCTGTTGCAACACAGGGATCGTCTGGTCGCGGACGATTCTGTTTTCTGGAGAAGTAAAATGGCAATCGAAATCAATGCAACAACTCGTAAGGCGCAAGGAACGGGTGCGAGCCGCCGTCTGCGTAACACCGGCCGCGTGCCAGGTGTTGTGTATGGCGTGGGCGACGTGAACTTGATCGAGCTGGATCACAACGAACTGTATTACAAACTGCGTGCAGAAGCGTTCCATGCATCCATCCTGACACTAAACCTGGATGGCAAAAAGGAATCCGTGCAACTGCGCGATTTCGTGATGCATCCATTCCGCCAGCAGGTCCAGCACATCGACTTCCAGCGCGTGGACGAGAAGAAAAAAATGCACATCAAGGTGCCGTTGCACTTCGTCAACGAAGATATCGCTCCCGGCGTCAAACTTGGCGGAGGCAAGATCAGCCATGTGCTCCACGAACTGGATATCACCTGTCTGCCCAAGGATCTGCCGTCCTTCATCGAAGTGGATCTGGGTCAAATGGAACTCGGCCACTCGGTGCACGTGGCCGACCTGAAGCTGCCAGATGGTGTGGAAGTTTCCGCACACGGCACGCATACCGCCGAGGCGGTTGTTGCTGT
Organism: uncultured Gallionella sp.; assembly: GCA_964499395.1. Lineage (GTDB taxonomy): Bacteria > Pseudomonadota > Gammaproteobacteria > Burkholderiales > Gallionellaceae > Gallionella. Next base: position 5,040 of record CAZCKZ010000123.1, read on the forward strand.
CGTGCAAGTGCCGCGCGGCATGGTGGAAGCCGAAGCGACTGCCGAGGCTGAAGCTGCCGCTCCCGCTGCTGCGGCTGAGGCTCCTGCTGCCCCATAAGGCGAAGTAAGCAAGGGATCATCCTTGCAAAGCCCGCCAGTGCTGATAAAGGCATGGCGGGTTTTTTATTTAAGCGATATAACAAGGCGACATGACGGCGATACGTTTGATTGTTGGTCTGGGCAATCCCGGACGCGAATACGAAGCCACACGGCATAACGTCGGTTTCCTGTGGGTGGACGAACTCGCGCGCCTGCAAAGATTGAGCTTCAAGAGCGAGGCCAAGTTTCACGGTCTGACCGCGCGCGGCCAACTGCATGGACACGAAGTGTTGCTGCTCAAACCGCAAACCTTCATGAATGTCAGCGGCCGATCCGTGGGTGCGCTGGCGCAATTTTACAAGATCGCACCGGCGGAAATGCTGGTGGTGCATGACGAACTGGACCTGCCGCCGGGCGTGGCACGCCTGAAAATGGGCGGCGGACACGGGGGGCACAACGGGCTGAAGGATATCATCGCGCATCTGGGCAGCAGGGATTTCTGGCGGCTGCGCCTCGGCGTCGGCCATCCCGGCGACCGCGCCGAAGTAGTCAACTATGTGTTGAACGATCCGCGCCGCGAAGAGCGGGAATTGATAGAAGAGGCGATGCAGAAAGCGCAAGGCATCGCGCACCTGGTCATCGAAGGAAAAACCGAAGCGGCGATGTTGAAGCTGCATAGCAGTTGAGGTGAAAGATTCAAGTTTGAAACCGGGCATCAGGTTTTGCTTTAACCTTGCCCCTTGCATCTTGTACCTTGCCCCTGTTTT
>CAZCKZ010000124.1:0-4689 GCA_964499395.1 uncultured Gallionella sp.
CCGGCGCAACGTACACTTTCTGAACCCTGGCGCCCTGCGCGAGCCGCCAGGCCATCGCATGCTCGCGTCCGCCGCTTCCTATTACCAGAATTTTCATTAATCCATAATCCTTTTTATCAACGAAGTGCGATTAAGCCGTTGCGAGCGCAGGCAGAACAAGGCGCGAAAGGGCGAGGAAGCGGAGTTTACGATATGGTAAATGAGCATTCCGAGCCCTTGAGCAACGCAGTTATGCCAAGCGCATAACCAATGACTTTGCTGTTGTCTTTTGACAGCATAGTCAGATGGCTAGTTGTTTCATCAGCAGGCTTAATGGCGGAAGTGGCGGAAGCCGGTAAACACCATCGCGATCCCATGCTCGTCCGCCGCCGCGATCACTTCCTCGTCGCGCATCGAACCGCCGGGCTGGATCACCGCTTTTGCACCCGCCGCGGCGAGCACGTCGATGCCGTCGCGGAACGGGAAGAACGCATCCGAAGAAACCACCGAGCCGGCCAGGCTCAGGCCCGCGTTCTGTGCCTTGATGCTGGCGATGCGCGTGCTGTCGACGCGGCTCATCTGCCCCGCGCCCACGCCCAGCGTCTGGCCGTTCCTGCAGAACACGATCGCGTTCGATTTTACGTACTTGGCCACGCGCCATGCGAACAGCAGGTCCTGCAGCTGTTCACCGGTCGGCCGCGTCTTGCTGACGACCTTGAGCTGGGCCGCCTGCACGTTCAACGTGTCCGGTGTCTGCACCAGCAGGCCGCCGTTGACGCGCTTGAAGTCGAACGGGTTGTGCGCGTTCGACAGCGGCACGGAGAGCACGCGCACGTTCTGCTTTGCCGCGGTGACCTTGAGCGCGGCGTCGCTTGCGGAAGGTGCGATGATCAGCTCGACGAACTGGTTGGCGGTGATCTGCGCGGCGCTCTCGGCATCCAGTTCGCGGTTAAACGCGATGATGCCGCCGAACGCTGAGGTGGGGTCGGTGGCATAGGCCAGCTTGTAGGCTTCGAGTGCGGTTTCGGCAATCGCGACGCCGCACGGGTTGGCGTGCTTGACGATCACGCAGGCAGGCTGGTCGAAGGTCTTGACCAGTTCCCATGCCGCGTCGGCATCGCCGATGTTGTTATAGGAAAGTTCCTTGCCCTGCAATTGGGTGTAGCCGGCGATACCGCCCGGCACCGCGACCAGGTCGCGGTAGAACGCGGCGTGCTGGTGCGGGTTTTCGCCGTAGCGCATGTCCTGCACCTTGGCGAAGTTGAAATTGATCTGGGCCGGGAATGCGCTCTTGCTGCCGTCGCTGTTAATTGCCGTGAGGTAATTGCTGATCGCCGAATCATAGGCGGCGGTATGCGAAAACGCCTTCTTCGCCAGGTCGAAACGCGTCGCGTCGCTGACCGCGCCGTTGTTGGTCTGCATTTCGGCCAGCACGTCGGCATAGTCGGCCGGATCGGTGACGATCGCGACATGGCCGTGATTCTTGGCTGCCGCGCGCACCATGGTCGGCCCGCCGATGTCGATGTTCTCGATGGCGTCTTCCAGCGTGCAATCGGGTTTGGCGATGGTCGCCGCGAACGGGTACAGGTTCACCACCACCAGGTCGATGGTCGGGATGTCGTGCTTCTGCAGCGTGGCGACATGCTCCGGCAGATCGCGCCGCGCCAGGATGCCGGCGTGGACTTTGGGCTGCAGCGTCTTGACGCGCCCGTCCAGCATTTCGGGGAAACCGGTGTAGTCGGCCACCTCGGTGACCGGGATGCCGTTGTCGGCGAGCAGCTTTGCGGTGCCGCCGGTGGAGAGGATGGAAATGCCGAGTTGGTCCAGCCCCTGCGCGAATTCGAGAACGCCGGATTTGTCCGACACGCTGATGAGTGCTTGTTTGATGGCTGCCATGATGATTCCAATGAAAAATAAACTGAAGGTAGGAGAGCGGGTGTTCTACTCGATGCTGTGTTGCAGCATTTTCTTGCGCAGGGTATTGCGGTTGATGCCGAGCATTTCCGCCGCGCGCGTCTGGTTTCCCCCGACGTGTTCCAGCACCATTTCGAGCAGTGGTTTCTCGACACAATACATCACCATGTCGTACATCCCGCAACAAGGGTCTTCGCCGTCCAGGTCCTTGAAATATTCCTTGAGTGCCTTGCGCACGTAGCGCGCCATGTCGTTTTCGTTTACCACGCAATCATTCATGCCGCCAGTTCCTCGATGTAATGCAGCCGTGTTCCGCGCTGCGATTGTTCCGCAAAAAACTCGTCCACTGCCGCCAACTGTTCGTCGGGCGTTTCCAGCTGATTCATATGATGTCTGAAGTGTGCCGAGCCGCTCAGTCCTTTGGTATACCAGGAGATATGTTTGCGCGCCACGCGCAAGCCGGTGTGTTCGCCGTAGAACACATACAGTTCGTGAACATGATCGCGCAACACGCGATGGATCTCGCCGACTTGCGGCGCGGGGAGATGTTCGCCGGTGTCGAGAAAATGCTTGATTTCGCGGAACAGCCACGGGCGTCCCTGTGCGGCACGCCCTATCATCACCGCATCCGCACCGGTCTGCTCCAGCACGTATTTGACCTTTTCCGGTGTGGTGATGTCGCCGTTGGCGATGATCGGTATGCCCACGCCGGCCTTGACTGCGGCAATGGTGTCGTATTCGGCGTCGCCGGTGTAGGCGCAGGCGCGGGTGCGTCCATGAATGGCAAGCGCCTGAATGCCGCTGGATTCGGCGATTTTGGCGATGCGTACCGCATTGCGATTCTGTTTGTCCCACCCGGTGCGGATCTTCAGCGTGACAGGCACGTTCACCGCACCGACCACTGCTTCCAGCAATTGCGCTACCAGCGGTTCATTTTGCAGCAGTGCAGAACCGGCCATCACGTTGCAGATCTTCTTGGCCGGGCAGCCCATGTTGATGTCGATGATCTGCGCACCGTTGTCCACATTGTATTGCGCCGCTTGCGCAAGCATTTTGGGGTCGGCGCCGACGATCTGCACCGAGATCGGATCGACCTCGCCTTCATGGTTGGCGCGCCGTTTGGTTTTTTCCGATCCGTACAGCAGCGAATTTGAAGACACCATCTCGCTCACCGCCATGCCCGCACCCATGCGTTTGCACAACATTCGGAAAGGGCGATCGGTCACCCCCGCCATAGGCGCGACGATGAGATTGTTTGTCAATTGGTAGGGACCGATACGCATCATAAATCCGTTTTGCGGGCAAATCGCGGCGGCGCGTGCTCGTTCATTCCTCGTTTATCTTGGCGATATGCCTCGTCATTCACTGATAAAACTACTAGCCATCCGGCAAGCCCGCAGGCGGGCATGTCGCTGGTTAAGTGCGGCTCCTTGCGCTTATCCCGCAACAGGAATTTATTGACGGGTTTTCCCTGATGAATTTTTTCGCGAGGGGGTGAGATTATAAATGAAACTTGGCGGCATGCTATTATTCTATGCATGAAATTTGATGTCGTGATCATAGGCGGGGGATTGGTGGGGGCCAGTTTGTCCGCCGCTCTAAAACACAGCGGGCTGTCGCTTGCGATGGTGGAGAGTCAGCCCTTGCTCATGCCGGGAAACGCGCCGGCCAGCACTGAGGACTGGGATAGCCGCATTTACGCAATCAGCCCGGGCAGCCGCAGCTTCCTCGAACAATCAGGCGCGTGGTCATTGCTGGATGCCAGCCGTATCGCATCGGTCGAAGCGATGCGTGTGTTTGGCGACACAGGTGCGAAACTGGAATTCAGCGCCTATCAAATGGGCGTGGCAGAACTGGCGTGCATACTGGAAAATCGCGCCTTGCATCACGCGCTGTGGCAGGTGGCGTCCCAACAGGATAATCTGACCCTGTTGCAACCGGCACGTTGTGCCGCGCTCAAGTTTGCCGCAGATGCCGCCACACTCACGCTTGAAGACGGCCGTACCCTGGATGCAAAACTCGTTGTCGGCGCAGATGGGCGGGACTCATGGGTGCGCAACCAGGCGGGTATCAGCGCGGCGCCGCTGGATTACCAGCAGCACGGGGTAGTGGCAAATTTTTCGTGCGAATTACCCCATCGAGGCATCGCGTATCAGTGGTTTCAGCCGGACGGAATCCTTGCCTTGCTGCCACTGGCCGGCAATCGGGTTTCCATGGTGTGGTCGGTCAACCCGGAACAATCAGCGCGGCTGCTTGCAATGGCGCATGACGAACTGGGCGAGAAAGTCGTTGCCGCATCGCGGCATAGTCTCGGCGAACTGAAACTCGTTACGCCGCCGGCTGCATTTCCGCTGCGCATGCTGGTATTGCCGCAAATCAGCGCACCGCGCGTGGCTTTGATCGGTGATGCAGCGCACAACATGCACCCGCTGGCGGGGCAGGGTGTGAATACCGGCTTTCGCGATGCGCGCCAACTGGCGCAGATACTTATGGAGCGGGGCGCGCAAAACGACTGCGGCGATGCAAATTTGTTGCGCCGCTACGAACGAAAACGCAAGGAAGACATCTACACCATGCAGGCGACGACTTACGGATTGAAACATTTGTTCAATAATGACGTTCCGGCGTTACGATCCATGCGTAACTTCGGGCTGGATTCCGTCAATCGCATCACCCCGCTGAAAAAAATGCTGATGCAACATGCCCTTAATTAAACTGTCCCAATCAATATTAAAGAGAATACCCGATGAAAAACATATCTGTCCCGAGCCTGTCGAAGTGGATCGTTGCGCTGCT
>CAZCKZ010000124.1:4699-5863 GCA_964499395.1 uncultured Gallionella sp.
CGCCCTGAACTGAAAGACCCTGAATTAATTTAATAGAGAATAACCAATGAAAAATATTTTTGTCCCGAGCTTGTTGAAGTGGATCGTTCCATTCCTGTTAATTCTGGTATCTACCGCTCACGCCGGAGAGAACGAGATTCGCCAGTCGTTGCAAAGCAAATTTCCCGGCATCGGCAAGATCGAGCACATCGTCAAGACACCTTATGCGGGATTGTATGAAGTCGTGATCGGCGATCAGCTTTTGTACACCGATGATCAAGGGCAATATATTTTCGATGGCAGCGTGATCGACGCAAAAACCCGCCGTGACCTGAGCGAGGAACGGCGCCGTGTGTTATTCGCGATCGACTTCGACAAGTTGCCGCTCGAGCTTGCGGTGAAAGAAGTGAAGGGTAACGGCAAGCGCAAGCTGGCCATTTTCACCGACCCAAACTGCCCGTATTGCAAACGGCTGGAAAAGGAATTGAGCGGGGTCACCGATGTCACGCTGTATATGTTCATGTACCCGATCTTCCCGGGTTCGGCTGAAATCGTGCGCAATGTGCTTTGCTCCAGGGACCCGGTCAAGGCATGGAACGACTGGATGCTGAAGGAAATCAGACCTGCGAAAGCAGTTTGCAAAACCCAGACTGACAAAGTCATGGCCCTGGGCCGGAAATTGCACGTAAACGGCACGCCGAACCTGATTTTTGGCAACGGCATACAGGCGCCGGGATTCTTGCCGCTGAAAGAACTGGAAAAGAACCTGAACGCGCCCAGGGACAAGCAAGACATGTCATGAATTCGAACGCAGAAACAAACCAATACCTGCTCGTCAAGTCGCTGGGAGAAGCACTCGAGGGTGTCATTATTGTCGATGCACAACACCCTGGTTTCCCGGTGCTCTATGTCAACGAGGGTTTTGCAAAATTGACCGGCTATACCAGCGACGAAGTCATCGGCAAGAATTATCACCTCTTGCATGGATCCGATACCAGCCAGCCCGAAATAGCCGTAATGACCACCGCTCTTGCCAAAGGCGCGGGTTGCGTTGTGTCGTTACGCAATTACCGCAAGGATGGGTCAATGTTCCGGGGCGAACTCAGTGTTGTTCCGTTGCATAATGCGCAGGGCATGCTCACCCAATTCATCGGTATCCTGAGAGATGCAACGGGCAGGGGTCGG
>CAZCKZ010000125.1:0-545 GCA_964499395.1 uncultured Gallionella sp.
GCAATACCCGCTTGCTTGATAACATTGAAGTATGATGGTTGAATGGCTGACAGTTTCATCAGCGGATTGCATGCCTTTGGTATAATTTTCGGCCAATGAAAGAAGAGGTGTCTTATGCAAAGAATCATGCTTAAAGCCAAGTTGCACCGGGTGCATGTCACGCACGCCGAGTTGCATTACGAAGGCTCATGCGCGATCGATGACGATTTGCTGGATGCTGCCGACATCAGGGAATATCAGCAGATCGATATTTACAACATCACCAATGGCGAGCGTTTCACTACTTACGCAATTCGCGCCCAACGCGGTTCCGGGGTGATTTCAGTGAATGGTGCTGCGGCACATAAGGCTGGTCCGGGCGATATCCTCATCATCGCCAGCTATGCCATGTATTCCGAACTGGAACTGCAAAAATATCACCCGCAACTTGTTTATGTGGACGGGCACAACCGCATCGTCGCGCAACGCGACCAGATCCCGGTCCAGGCTGCCTAGTCACAGGCCGTTTGGTCGGCCGGCAATTCATCGCATCCCATCCCTTTCAA
>CAZCKZ010000125.1:555-5827 GCA_964499395.1 uncultured Gallionella sp.
TGATTTGCCTTTGCCTAGTCGCGGACTATCGGGATGGATTTGAAAGAAGGGATGGCTTTCTTTGACGCCCTGGCTATGTCGGCCAGCGTGTATTTGTCGAGCACTTCCAGAAAGACGGCTTGCGCGTTGGATATGACGGATTTCAGGCTGCAGGAACGGGATATCACGCACTTGTCCGTGGCCGGGTTGAAGCATTCGAGCAAATCGAAATCCGGCTCGGTTGACCTTACCACATCACCGACCATTATTTCTTTCGCGGGCCTGGCGAGTTTGAGTCCGCCGTGTCTTCCGCGGGTTGTCAGGATATAGCCGTCGAGTCCCAGATTGTGTACTACTTTTACCAGGTGGTTGCGCGAAATCCTGTAAAAGTCGGCCAGTTCAGTGATCGTTACGTTTTCATCTTCCTTGTTGGCGAGATAGAGCAGAACACGCAGCGAATAATCTGTGTACATGGTTAAACGCATTTCATACCTTCCTGGTTTAACAAAGTTTTGAGAGTCGCATTGGCGCGATAGTTACTCCGGGATCTCTGCTCAAAATTCAAATCAGGTTGCCGCATTTTTTCTTTTTCGCCGATTTCAGAAGTGTCTGGTTGATCTGCGTCAGGTTTGTTGCAACTTGGCAAGTATTATTCTTGACAGTGATAATAACAGGCAATTAAGATGTATTCAGGATATATATTAAAGCTGTGTTCGTCAAATGGCGGTACGGATATAAGTCCTGAAGTGGCATTAAATACGGTTGCCGGAAAATTCCGGCAACGAGTTCAAAATAATTTGGAGAATGAATATGAGTCTATATGAAGAAATTGGCGGGGAAGGTGCTGTTAACGCTGCAGTGGATATTTTTTATCGCAAGGTGTTGAAGGATGATCGTATCAAGCGTTTTTTCGATGGTGTTGATATGGAAAAGCAGGCGGCCAAGCAGAAAGCCTTTCTGACCATGGCCTTCGGCGGACCGCACAATTACTCCGGCGAAGATATGAGAAAAGGCCACGCGCACCTGGTGGCAAAGGGTCTCAACGATTCCCATTTTGATGCTGTGATGGAACATCTTGGCGGCACTCTGAAAGAGCTTAATGTTCCTGACAATTTGATTGTGCAAGCTGCGGCAGTCGCGGAAAGCACCAGAAACGACGTTCTCGGCAAGTAAGCCCGGGCACCTATGGCCAAAGTTGTTTATGGCGGGCAGTCTTATGAGTGCGGAGAAAGTTCAGTTCTCGACTGTTTGACTGCCCAGGGTGTTCCTGTCCCTTCTTCCTGCCACTCCGGTGTTTGCCAGACCTGTCTGATGCGGGCGCTGGATGGCGAAGTGCCCGAAAAGGCCAAGACGGGGCTGAAGCCGACCCTCGCCGCACAGAATTATTTCATGGCTTGTTCATGCTATCCGGCACAAGACATCGAGGTCGTTCTGCCCGAGGCGGGGATGGGCAAACTTGAGGCCAGGGTTACCCGTGTTGAATATCTCAATACAGACATTCTGGGCATCAGGCTGAAGCCTTCCCGCTCCTTCGAATATAAGGCCGGGCAATTCATCAATCTGTTCAAGGACGAAACCACGGCGCGCTGCTATTCACTGGCAAGCGTTCCCGCGCTCGGGGAAGAATTGTTCCTCAACGTGAGGAAGGTTCCATCCGGCTTGGTGAGCGGCTGGGTTTTTGCAAACCTCAAGGCGGGTGATGACATCGTGATTTCTGAAGCGACCGGCGACTGCTTTTACGTCCCGGGCAATCCTGAACAGAACATTCTTCTCATTGCGACCGGTTCCGGTCTTGCACCGCTGTATGGCATCATCCGTGACGCGCTATTGAACGGACACCAGGGCAAGCTCAGTCTTTACCACGGAAGTTACAGCACGGAAGGATTTTATTTGGTCGGGGAATTAAAAAAGCTTGTTCAGACATATCGCAATTTCAGTTATGTTCCATGCGTATCCGAAGGCCAGGCGCCGTCGGGATATGCGCCCGGGATGGTTCTGGATGTCGCGCTTGCTGACAATCCGGATCTTTCAGGATGGCGTGTTTTTTTGTGCGGCAACCCTGATATGGTCAACACGGCCAGGCAGCAGACCTTCTTTGCAGGCGCGTCAATGCGCGAAATTTACGCCGATCCTTTCTAGTCATTAAGTCATCATGCAGTCCAATCCGATTTGTATCGCATTGCTGCAAAACTCTCTGGACCGGGTGAACGCTATTGTTCTGGTTACGACCTGCCTGTTTAACGTGGGTTGTTTCGGCCATCTTCAAATTTGAGGCAACAATCTTTAGAATTACAGTTTTTCATGCGGAAATTTTATATCCCGAGTCGATTTGTCGGGTGTCTTCTTCGTTGACCCTAAGTGCATTCACGGGTAGCATTCGGCCATTCAGCAGCTAGGGGATGGAAACGAGATGCGCCGCAAACTTGTCGTGGGAAACTGGAAAATGTATGGCCGCCTGGCACGCAATCAGGTGTTGCTACAGGCGATTCTGGCAGGAGTGCGTGACCTTGATAAAGCCGACTATGCCGTGTGTGTCCCTTACCCCTACCTGGCGCAAGCGCAATCCTTGCTGCAAGGCAGCAACGTGGCCTGGGGAGCGCAAAATCTAAGCCCACAGGAAGAAGGCGCGTTCACGGGTGCGGTTGCCCCGGGCATGCTGGTCGATTTTGGATGCAGTTATGTAATCATCGGGCATTCAGAGCGGCGTGGACTGTTTCATGAGAGCAACGAGATCGCATCTGCCAAGTTCGATGCGACCATCAAGGCAGGTATGAAACCGATCTTTTGCGTGGGTGAGACCCTGGCGGAACGCGAGTCCGGAATTACCGAGCAAGTGGTTGCCACGCAGCTGGATGCGGTACTGAATCGTGCAGGTGCACAAGCTTTGTCGAAGGCAGTGATCGCTTATGAGCCGGTTTGGGCCATCGGAACAGGGAAAACCGCCACACCCCAACAGGCACAGGCGGTCCATGCTTTCATTCGTCAGCGCGTCGCACAACATAATAGCCAGGTAGCACAGAGCTTGTGTATACTCTACGGTGGTAGTGTCAAGGCAGCGAATGCGGCCGAGTTGTTCGGAATGCCGGATATAGATGGCGGCCTGATAGGCGGAGCTTCGCTGGTGGCGGAAGAGTTTGTGGCAATATGCCGCGCAGCTCAGGTTTAATTTATGAATTATGGAGTAGTGTGTGGAAACAATAGTTTGGGTAGTGCACGTTCTGACGGCAATAGTGTTGATCGGCCTGGTGTTGATGCAACACGGCAAAGGAGCCGATATGGGCGCAGCGTTTGGTACAGGTTCGGCAGGTAGTCTGTTTGGTTCAAGCGGTTCCGCAAATTTTCTCAGTCGTAGTACGGCAGTTGCCGCGACGTTGTTCTTTATTACCAGCTTGTCACTGACATATTTGTATTCACATCCCGTTCAGCAGCAGGGAATAATGGATAGAGTAAATCCGGTTACCACCCAAGCTGCCCCAGTCGCTCCGGCGGCCAGTCCTGCAGAGACTCGTCCGGTCGACGACTCGAGGTCCAAGGATATTCCAAAATAATTCTTTCGGCATATTGCGGTTGTGGTGGAATTGGTAGACACGCAAGCTTGAGGTGCTTGTGCCCGCAAGGGCGTGGGAGTTCGAGTCTCCCCATCCGCACCAAACATAAATAGACTGACACTCCGGCGTGTTGGTAGGGCAAGACGAATAATCAAGACGAATAATAATTCTGGGTTAACTCAACAAACATTCGCAAAGGGAGAGAGATTCTATGCTGGAAAATTATTTCCCGGTGCTGTTGTTCATCTGTGTTGGTGTCGCGATGGGCGTAGTTCCTGTGGCATTGGGTAAGCTGGCAGGTCCAAATCGGCCGGACGATAAAAAACTGTCTGCCTATGAGTGCGGTTTTGAGGCGTTTGAGGACGCGCGCATGAAATTCGATGTGCGCTATTACCTCGTTGCCATTCTGTTCATACTCTTCGATCTTGAAATTGCTTTTCTTTTTCCATGGGCGATCGTGCTCAAGGAAATCGGAACATTCGGCTTCGTCTCCATGATGATCTTTCTGGCCATTCTGGTGGTGGGCTTTATTTACGAATGGATGAAAGGGGCTCTGGAATGGGAATAGAAGGCATTCTGGAAAAAGGTGTCGTTACCATGACCCTGGATACCATCATAAATTACACGCGTACCGGCTCACTGTGGCCGATGACCTTCGGGTTGGCATGCTGCGCGGTGGAGATGATGCAGGCTGGCGCAGCGCGTTATGATCTTGATCGCTTCGGTATCGTGTTTCGTCCCAGCCCCCGGCAATCGGATGTAATGATTGTGGCCGGAACGCTGTGCAATAAAATGGCTCCCGCCCTGCGCAAGGTCTACGACCAGATGGCCGAGCCGCGCTGGGTGATCTCGATGGGTTCCTGCGCGAATGGCGGCGGCTATTATCACTATTCCTATTCGGTGGTGCGGGGCTGCGATCGTATCGTGCCGGTGGATATCTACGTGCCGGGTTGCCCGCCGACCGCCGAAGCCCTGTTGTTCGGTCTCATTCAGTTGCAAAACAAAATCAAACGAACCAATACGATTGCGCGCTAGGATGATCTATGACTGCTGAATTGGGTACCCTGCGTACTAATCTGACAAGTTCGTTTGGCGACAAGCTGGTCAGCATGGAAGAGAGGCTGGGTGAATTGACGGTCGTGGTCAGGGCGCCGGTCATGCTGGAAGTGTTGACACGCATGCGTGATGATCAAGCGTTGCGCTTCGAGCAATTGATAGACCTGTGCGGGGTCGATTACTCGACTTACGGCAGCGATATTTCCGAGGGGGGCGCTTATTTCGGTTCTGACATTCCTTCCGCGTCCGCTGCCGCACACTCACATCGATTTGCAGTGGTCTATAACCTGCTTTCTGTGACAAATAACGTGCGTATCCGCGTGCGTATTTTTGCCGAGGATGACGAATTTCCGGTGTTGGCATCGGTGATCGATATTTGGCCGTCCGCCAACTGGTATGAGCGCGAAGCTTTCGACCTGTATGGCATCGTGTTCACCGGTCACCCCGATCTGCGCCGTATCCTGACCGACTATGGCTTCGTCGGCAATCCTTTCCGCAAGGACTTCCCGCTGTCAGGCAATGTGGAAATGCGCTATGACCCGGAACAGCAGCGTGTGGTGTATCAGCCGGTTTCGATCGATCCGCGCGAAGTGACGCCGCGCATCGTGCGGGAAGAACATTACGCCAGCAACCCGGAGAACAAGTAATGGCGGAAATAAAAAACTACACAATGAACTTTGGGCCGCAAC
>CAZCKZ010000126.1:0-5802 GCA_964499395.1 uncultured Gallionella sp.
TGAAGATACCCATCATGATGGCCGGGAACAACGAACTGGCGGCAATACCAAAGGCCAGCGCCACCGTTCCCGCAGCGAAACCGGGCGGATTCAGCCCCAGATATCCAGCTATCACGATGGAACTGGCCATGGCGACCTTGCCCGCCAGGAGTTCACCTTTCTCGCTGATATTGGGGTTGAACACATTCTTGATCAGGTCATGCGAAATGGCTGAAGAAATGGCCAGCAGCAAACCCGCAGCAGTGGACAACGCGGCAGCCAGGCCACCGGCTGCAACCAGGGCAATCACCCAGTTTGGCAACAATGCTATCTCGGGGTTGGCCAACACCATGATGTCCCGGTTTACAGTCAACTCGCTGCCCTTCCAGCCGGCAGCTTCAGCCTTCTTGATAACCACAGGATCAGTGGTCTTGTCGTTGTAGTACTGGATGCGCCCGTCACCGTTCTTGTCGTCAAACTTCAGCAGGCCGGTCTTTTCCCAACGACCCATCCACCCGGGTTGATCCGCGTATTTGATGCTGGAGTCCGGTGCATACGGATCACCACCTGTAGTCACGGCAGTGTTTATGGTCGCTTGCAGGTTATAGCGTGCCATGGCAGCCACAGCCGGCGCGGTCGTATAAAGGATCGCGATGAACACCAGTGCCCAGCCTGCGGAGGAACGGGCGGCCTTGACTGTAGGAACGGTAAAGAATCTCATGATGACGTGCGGCAGACCAGCGGTACCGATCATCAGCGACAAGGTGTAGACGAACATGTTCAACGTACTGCCTGCCGTGGTGGTGGTGTACTTGCCGAAGCCCAGATCTGTCACCACGCTATCCAGCTTGTGCAGCAACGAAACATCGGTGCCCACCATGTCCGAGCCCAGCCCCAGTTGCGGGATGGGATTGCCCGTCAGGTGCATGGAGATGAAAATCGCCGGAACGGTGTAGGCAAAGATCAGCACGACATATTGTGCCACCTGGGTGTAGGTGATGCCCTTCATGCCGCCCATAACTGCATATACGAACACGATACCCATACCGACGTACACACCCGTATCTTTGGAAACATTGAGGAAGCGCGCAAACGCGACCCCTACACCGGTCATCTGGCCGATCACGTAGGTGAGTGAGGCGACCAGCAGGCAGAGCACAGCCACCGTGGAGGCCGCCTTGGAGTAGTAACGGTCGCCGATGAATTGCGGCACGGTAAACTTGCCGAACTTGCGCAAGTAGGGAGCCAGCAACACAGCCAGCAGCACATAACCACCGGTCCAGCCCATCAGGAACAAGCCGCCGCCATAACCCATAAAGCCAATCAGACCGGCCATGGAGATGAATGAAGCGGCAGACATCCAGTCTGCTGCTGTGGCCATGCCGTTCAGGCGCGGATGAATAGCGCCGCCGGCGGCGTAGAATTCACTGGTGGTGCCGGCACGCGCCCAGAAGGCTATGCCGATATAGAGCGCGAAACTCAGCCCCACTACCAGATAGATAGTTGTTTGCAGATCCATGATTACCCCTTTATTCGTGAACGTCGAATTTGCGATCGATCGCATCCATTTTCTTGGCATAGATGAAGATCAACGCCACAAAAATGTAAATGGATCCCTGCTGGGCAAACCAGAAGCCCAACGGGTAACCGCCCAGGTGAATATTGTTGAGGAGGGGTGCGAACAAGATACCTGCACCGAAAGAAACCAGGAACCAGACTGCCAGTATCTTGGTCAACAAACTCAACGTAGCCTTCCAATAGGCCTCGCCGCTTTTATCCATAGCTGTTCTCCCTTATTTATTATTAATATTGATTTATATTTGGAATGATTATCTCGGACCACCAAGCTTGAGATGTTACGAATTGTATAGAAGCTTGAACAAATTACAAGCAGCCTCTCAATGACCATCCTGAGCAAAAGGTTAAAGCTCACCCCTTGCCGCTGGTATATCGATAAGACCGCTCCAGACTGCGAAGGTCGTCGTAACTGGAATCGCTGTCTTGCCGTGACTTGCTGACGGCGATCAGCAGCAGTTGTGCAGTGACCAGCGCATCGGCCACGGCGTTATGGCGATTTTCGTTGCGAATATCGAAATGGCGTGACCAGTCATCCAGCGCACGATGGCTGTGCATGAGATCGGGATACAGTGCCGGCATCACATACGCCAGGTCAAGCCAGGGATGCTTGAACGAAAATCCCAGGTATTGGCGCATGGCACGCCGGATCATGGTTTCGTCGAATGCAACATGAAAGGCAACCAATGGATCTTTGCCGAGATATTCCAGAAACGCCAGCAAGGCATCGGCAGGCGACACCCCCTCGCGCTGTTCCGATCCGGAAATACCATGTACAAGAATATTCTCTTTGCGGCTGCTGGTGCGCTGCTGCAATATAACGGAAAAGCTGTCGCCCAACGCGATATGTCCGTTCACCACCGCGACTGCGCCGATGGATATGAGCGTATCGGTCATCAAATTCAAGCCTGTCGTCTCGACATCCAAAACCACACAGCGTGATTCTTTGAAGACCGCTCTGTGCGTATTTGCCGGCAGCGCAAGCCAGGCAGACAAGCGTGCCGACTGTCGCTCATCCAGACGCGGCCTGGCGGCGAACCAGCGTTGCATCAGGTTTTTCAAAGCTGATAGTCCAGAGCCAACTTGGCCTGCACCTTGCGTGCCTGGCGAAATGCCTCCTTGAGGATACGGCGATCCAGTTCGTTCAACAGCCCCGGATCAATCAGGTTATCCAGAGGATGCGCCTCGGCATCCGCCTGGTGGGCGTTCGCTTCATAGTGATGGCGCAAACGCAGCAGCTGGATGAACAGGAAGGCATTGATCCACGCCTCCACCTCGCTGGCCGGAATGCGCAAACCGGGAGCACTCTGACGCAGGCGCTGGATGGTGCTGGTGTGCGTTCCGCCAGTCGCCAGACTGAAGATGCGTGCGGCATCCACGAATGGCGTGATGCCGTTCAGCTTGAGATCCAGGGTGTTTTTCCTGCCCAGCACGAAATCCCGTACCACGCCCAGCGGCGGACGATTGCGCAATGCGTTGGCTGCCATCTGATGCAGAAAACGCTCGTTGCTGCGCGCCAACTTCGCCAGCCAACCGCGCAGTTCATCAGCCAGGTGCTGTGCGCCATAAAGCGCGCGGAAATCGAAAAATATCGAGGCATGCATCAAGGCTTCCGGCGCCCCCTGATCCACCCATTTGTCGAACACCTGTTTCCATTCGTCCAGCGACAAACACCATTTCGGGTTGGAAGCCATCACCTCGCCTTTGCACAACGGAAAGCCGCACAAGTCGAGCGCCGCATTGATGCGTTTCGCCACTGGCAACAACTGCACGCGCACCTGATCCGCCGTCATGCCTTTTGGGACGGTGAAGATCAACGCGTTGTCCTGATCGGTTTTCAGCGTCTGTTCAAAACGCCCCTCCGAACCCAATGCCATCCAGCACATTCCCTCCATTAACGGCGTATTGACCAGTCCGTTTGCCGCACATTCCAGCTCGATCACCCGCACCGTGAGCAGATCATTAAATGTGGAGATGAATTGGGTCAACTGCTCCGGTGCCACACCCTGCGCCATCATGCTGTGTGCCATGCGGCGGATATCGGCAGCCGCTTGCTGCAACACCGCTATGCTGTCGGCATGACGGATGGTCGAACCGATCTCGCGCAGTCCCACCCGTTGCAAGGCGAACAGGTCTTTTTCCGAGACCATCCCGACCAGCCGTTCGTTTTCGACCACCAGCACATGGCGAAACCCGTGTTTGGCCATGACCAGCGCCGCATCATGTGCCAGCGCCTGCGGCGCCAGTGAGGTCAGCTGCGTGGTCATGATACCGATCACCGGCTGGTCGAGATCAATCTGCGGCAGCACGATGCGCTCCAGCACATCGAGCAGCGTAAGAATGCCGAGCGGGCGCTGTTGCCCATCCACGGCGATCATCGAACCGACCTTGGTCTCGTGCATGAGTTCAAGCGCCTGGCGCACGCTGGTATCCGGCGAACAGGTTACCGGTTCGCGGCGGATGATCGCAGACAAGGGACTGGTCAGCGATTGCTGTTCCGCGCTGGATTGGGTGTACTGCGCCTGTATCAGCTGCTTGGAATGCTCGAGAAGGTTGGCAATACGGCGTGTGCAGAAATCACGGAAGGGCTCGCTCATCCCGAGCAAGGCGTTGAAATCGGCTGCCGCCAGCTCGTAGCAGAAAGTATCGCTGCCGGCGCGATAGACACTGGCTACGGGACGGTTTGCCAACAGGGCGCCGAGAGGAAAGCATTCGCCCTCGACCAGTTCCAGCCATGCGTCCGCATCGGTGGCCTGCGCCACAGCCTGTTCGCCAAGCACCTCACCCTGTTTGATGACCAGGAACCGCTCAACATTGCCCTGCTCCGGCGAGATGATCACCTCACCCTGCGCGTAATAGGCCAGGCTCATGCGCTCCAGCATCCACAACAGATGCGATGGCTCCATGCGGTCGAACGGCGCATGTGCGGCAAAGAAACTCAGCTGGGAAGCATGTATCTCGCTCATATCATGAACTCTTTAATTTGTGCAGCGATGGTATATTATAGTCGCACTACATCTAACGACCCCGCCATGCAATTCACCAATCCCGGCCCCGATGAAATCAACCGTCTGCTGCGCGAAGTTCACAACGTGGCGGTGCTGGGACTGTCGCCCAACCCGGCGCGCCCCAGCTTTCGCGTCGCGCAGGGCATGCAGGGATTCGGCTACCGCATCATACCGGTGCGCCCCATGGTTGCTGAAGTATTGGGCGAAAAGGCATACCCCGATCTGGAAAGCCTGCCCGAATTACCGGACATCGTGGATGTGTTTCGCGCATCCGAACACGTTCCCGCCATCGTGGAAAACTGTATCAGGCTCGGCGTCAGGAAACTCTGGCTGCAGGAGGGGGTGATCAATGAAGCCGCCGCACTGCGCGCGACAGAAGCCGGCATCACCGTGGTGATGGATCTGTGCATCTGGCGCGAGGTCGTCCGCTCAGGCGCGCGCCCGTCATGAGCAGGCAGCGCTGCGCATGGGCAGGCGAAGATGCCCTGTACCGGCAGTATCACGACACGGAATGGGGCGTGCCGCTGCACGATGACCGCGCGTTGTTCGAATTCCTGATTCTGGAAGGCGCGCAGGCGGGGCTGAGCTGGATCACCATCCTGCGCAAGCGCGAAAATTATCGGGCCGCCTTCGATGGTTTCGACGCGGCGCGCATTGCCGCATATGGCGCAAATAAAATAGAATCGCTGCTGCAGGATGCGGGTATCGTGCGCAATCGCCTGAAAGTGGCGGCCGCAGTCACCAACGCACAGAAGTTTCTCGACGTGCAGGACGAATTCGGCAGCTTTGATTCCTTCATCTGGCGCTTCGTCGATGGCAAGCCGAAACAGAACAAGTGGCGCAGCCCCGCCGAAATTCCGGCAAGCACGCCCGAGTCGGACGCGATGAGCAAGGAGCTGAAACGGCGCGGCTTCAAATTTGTCGGCAGCACCATCTGCTACGCCCACATGCAGGCGACCGGCATGGTCAACGACCACACCACGAATTGTTTCAGGCATAAGGAATTGAAATGACGAGCCTCAAATTCACAAAAATGCATGGCGCCGGCAACGACTTCGTGATGATCGACGGGGTGCGCCAGAACATCCAGCTCACCCCGGAACAATTGCGTCTGCTGGCCGACCGGCATTTCGGGGTGGGTTGCGACCAGGTTTTGATCGTCGAAAAAGCCCTCAACAAGGAAGCCGATTTTCGCTATCGCATCTTCAACGCGGACGGCGGGGAAGTGGAACAGTGCGGC
>CAZCKZ010000127.1:0-5678 GCA_964499395.1 uncultured Gallionella sp.
GGCTGATCGCCAACGGTATCGCCAAGATCGATTACTACACTGCGCTTGCCGACATTGCAAACCGCCGCATCAGGGAAAATGTCACCGCCGACCCGAAGGGCAGCCATGGCGCGCTGCTGTCCGGTGTCCGCGATGCGGTCCGCGAGGAGGCGGAACGTTGCATCCACCTCTGGGGCAGCAGCGGAAGGGCGGCAGAAGTATTGGCACAATGCCGCCCATGGCATGATGTGGAGCATGCAGTGCTCTACAATGTCCCGGCAACGATATCGGAAAACGAAATCACCTTGATTCTCCGCGAGGGCAAGAAATCATTGGAAGCTATCCCCGGCGTGCGCAGCATCAGCACCCGCCGAACCCTCCAACCCGACGGCGAATACCGCCACTCCCTGTCCATCAGTCTTGCCAGCAAATCCGCCCTGACGGTTTTCCAGAATCACCCGGCTCAGCAACGTTTTGCCAACACCAATTTCTGGCAGATTATCACCGACCACATCACGCTGGATCTCGAGGAAAGTTAGCGAACTTCGCATTCGGTTGCGGGAAATGACCGGATGGTGAAGGTATCAACTACCGCATGATGGGCAAACAGCTATAATCAGGACCGTAAAGAAGTAACGGTGTATTGGATGCAAACCGGACATTAGCCGGCCCACGACTGAACAATCAATTTGAACCCCACATGAGCGAACCCCATTCAACCCGCGCCGGCTTGATCGCGGCTTTTTTTGCACTTTGCATCTGGACCGGTTTCATACTGGTCAGCCGCTACGGCGGCAAGGGCGTTTTGACCGGCTGGGATGTGACCGCGCTGCGTTTCGGCGTGGGCGCATTTATCGCGCTGTTCTTTCTGCCACGCGTGACCTTGCCGCCATTGAAAGTGACCCTGCTGTTCTCGCTGTTCGGCGGAGTGGGTTACGCCGTCACCGTGTATGCCGCCTTTCGCATGGCGCCCGCCGCGCACGCGGCCGTGCTGCTGCCCGGCGCGCTGCCTTTTACCACTGCAGTGATTGCCTGGTTGTGGCTGCGGCAAAAACCGTCACCGGCGCAACAGATTGCACTGATCCTGGTATTTATCGGCATCACATTCACCGCTGCAGACACGTTTTCACACAGTGCACACCTGACCGGCAAGCAAATGTTCGGGGACCTGCTGTTTCTTTGCGGCTCTTCGATCTGGGCGGTTTTCACGCTGTTGCTGCGGCGCTACCCGGTGCCGCCAATGACCGCCGCAGTCAGCACGACGCTGGGCAGCGCGATTCTGTATTTGCCTGTCTGGTGGCTATTCCTGCCCAGCACGCTGGGCCAGGCACCCGTTACCGAAATTGCAATCCAGGCAATCTATCAGGGCATCCTGGTCGTATTCGTCGCGATGCTGCTCTACACATTTGCAGTCCGCAGTCTCGGTGCCCAAACGGTGACCCTGCTCATGGCCATCGTGCCCGGTCTGGCCGCCCTCGCGGCCGTGCCTGTTCTGGGCGAACCCCTTTCCTTGTACACGCTGGCGGGACTGGGCGCAGTCACGATGGGTGCCATGCTCGGCGCACGAATGACGCAACTGAAACCTGTCTAGCTCGCGTTGCGCCGTGCGCGGCGGTGCCGCCTGGACACAGCGTCACCCCTTGATATCCCTTTTACGCAACTCATAATATGCAAGCAGCAGCAAAATAACCGGTGCGCCAAAGCCGACAGTAAATGGAGCCAGCCTGATAAGCATATCCTGCCAGTTTGCATCCTGGGTTATTCCGCGCCAGATCATCAGGGCTATCGGAATAAGCGTAAAAACAAGGGTTGGAAGCAGAAACCATAACGAACCTTTTCCACCGGCTTTGGCCAGGCGTGCCGAAAAGAACGATACGGCCGCGACCACGACGGCCGATACCGTGCCCCATACCATACCGAACACACCGGAAATCAACGTCCCGATCTGAAAAATCAGAAGCATCGCGATCGCCGAAGCGATAATGTGCCTGAGTGTCTTGTCCGACATGTGTCCCCCGCTGATTTGTCTGTCCGCATTCGAATGATAGTATGGACAGTAACAAATGTCTTGTTGCGGAACTCGGCGTCCTCCGAGCGCGGCGTTGCTGAAACAGGCCGGCTCCGGCAATGTCATGACGCCAGACGTTGTTCCGGCAAGCGCATTCAACAGCATGCGCTTCATTCGGGCAGAATACCGGGGTATATCGCCTGACTGCGTTGCCTGCCTGGATGTGTAGAATGTCCCACCGAAAATCAAACCCGGAGTATCAAGCATGAATGTATTGCTGGAGATCTATGACAAGCTGAAAGAGGCGGCCACCATTCCCTGGTTTTCAATCGCCGATACGCAAATCAATCTTGTAAGACTGGTTGGTTTGTTGATTATTCTTACTGTCGTCTGGCGCATCGGTGTGGCAATCGAACAAATCGTTACCAGACTGGCCCTTAAAAAAGACAAGGCAGTCAGCCCGGGCTGGTATGCGCTAAGCCGCATGAGTCGCTATACCATTTGGATAATCGGATTTATTGTCGGGCTCAGCTACTTTGGCTTTAACATGGCCAGCTTCGCGGTGATCGGCGGCGCAATCGGTGTCGGGGTCGGATTTGGTCTGCAGAACATCATCAGCAATTTCGTATCGGGCATCATTATTCTTATCGAAGAGATCGTCAAGGTCGACGATTTTGTGGATCTGCAGTCCGGGGTGATGGGCAAGGTCACTGAAATCAATTTGCGCTATACGCGAATCACGACTTCCGACCTGATCGACATCATCGTACCCAATTCCGAATTCATCACCGGCCGGGTAGTCAACTGGACATTGGGAGAACGTGTGCGGCGTATCCATGTCCCGTTCGGCGTCGCCTACGGAACCGACAAGGAACTGGTCAGGGAAGCCGGCATCGCTGCCGCGGCCAGCATCATCGGCACCGTGCACGAGCCCGGACGCGAACCCGATGTGTGGCTGGTCGGATTCGGCGACAGCAGCCTGAATTTCGAACTGGTGGTGTGGGTCGGGCCGAGCACGATCACGTCACCGGGAAAAACCCTGGCGGTATTCCTTTGGGCGATCGAGGATGAACTGAGGAAACGAAACATCGAAATCCCGTTCCCGCAGCGTGATCTGCATATACGTTCGGGAACACTGGCGGTCAGACTGGACAAGGCCAGCTGATACGGTGAAATTGCCCGTGCCCGGTCCGGGCACACGCGTCAATGAAGTTTGACCTGGGGGTCGATGCCCCTGCGCAGGAAATGCAGCAGCGTGATCAGCAATGCGCGCGGCCATCCATACAGCGCAGCCTGGTGCACCTTGTACAGCATCAGGTAGACAACGCGGGCGATAAACCCGGAAATCATCATGCTGCCAACCAGCCCGCCCATCAGGCTGCCGACGGTGCTGTATCTGCCCATCGCGACCAGCGAGCCATAGTCACGGTATTGGTAATCCAGCGGCGACTTGCCGTGAAGCCGGCGCACCAGCGTCCTGGACAATGTCGTTGCCTGTTGATGGGCGGCCTGCGCACGCGGCGGAACGTTATTCCCCAGCTCGTCCATCGGACAGGCCGCGCAATCCCCGATCGCGAAAATGTTTTCATCGCGCGTGCACTGCAGGTTGCGTTTGACCACCAGCTGGTTGATGCGGTTGGTTTCCAGTCCGGCAATATCCTTCAGGAACTCCGGTGCCTTGATGCCGGCCGCCCAGACCTTGATCGCAGCCGGGATGGTCACGCCTGCGGCGGAAACGATGCCCTGCGCGTTGACTTCCACGACACGCTGATTGACGTGTACGGTTACACCGAGATGGTCCAGTTCGCGCACGGCCGCATCGGACAGCCGTGTCGGCAGCGCCGGCAGGATGCGCGGTCCGGCCTCGATAACGTGCAGCCTGATGTCTTCAGCGGGATCGATCGTATCCAGCCCGTATGCGGATACCAGGCGGGTGACGTGATGCAGCTGTGCGGC
Organism: uncultured Gallionella sp.; assembly: GCA_964499395.1. GTDB lineage: Bacteria > Pseudomonadota > Gammaproteobacteria > Burkholderiales > Gallionellaceae > Gallionella. The sequence goes on from CAZCKZ010000127.1 coordinate 3,944, forward strand.
GAGTTCCACCCCGGTGGCACCCGCACCGACGATCGCGACATCCAGCTGCCCCGGTTCAATCGGCTTGCCCTGGGTATGCGCCTTGAGCATGCAGTTCAGCAGTTTCTGCTGGAAACGCTCTGCCTGCTCGGTGCTGTCGAGAAACAGACAATGCTGCTGCACGCCGGCAATGCCGAAATCATTGCTCAGGCTGCCGACCGCGAACACCAGCGTGTCGTAGCCGAAGCGGCGCCCGGGAATGATCTCTTCTCCATCGTCGTTCAAGGTCGGCGCAAGCAGCACCTCCTTGCGCTCGCGATCCAGGCCGACCACGCGGCCCAAACGGTAGCGAAAATGATTCCAGCGCGCCTGTGCGAGGTATTCCAGCTCATCCTCGGCAGAATCCAGCGTTCCCGCCGCAATCTCGTGCAGCAACGGCTTCCAGATATGTGTGCGGCTGGAGTCGATCAGCGTGATTTCTGCAAGATGTTTCCTGCCAAGCCGGTTGCCCAGCCTGGTCGCCAGTTCCAGACCGGCCGCACCGCCGCCGACGATGATGATGTGAGGCGCTTGAGCCATGTCGCGAGTGCGTTCTCCGCTTTATAAGCAGTCGCCGGATTATACGCTTGTGCAGGCAGGCTGATGAAAACCGGGGAATCGGAATAATGCCCCGGCCCAAGTTAAATCGATAGCATTTATTGCGACTTGTTGCTACGATTTACCGGCCCCGCAGCAACCTTCAGCGATACGCCGCCCGCTTCGCAAAGCAGAAGGTCCTGGTCAGTCACGCGCTGCAAAAGCGGCACGCCGTATTTGTCCGGACAAAACTCAATTCGACTACTCGGAGGAAAGGACATGAAGAAAATATTTGCGGCATGCATGACCGTGTTGGGCTTGTGCGCGATCCTTGGCCTGGCGAGCATGACGGCATTTGCAGCTGACAAGGCCGAGTTGCGCGGTACAGGCCATTTCAGCGTCCCCGGATGGTTCAAGCACTCGTTTCTGGACATGCCCGATGATGTCGCCGAAGCATCACGGAGCGGCAAACGGCTGTTGCTCTATTTCGGGCAGGATGGCTGTCCATACTGCGCCGAACTGTTCAATACCAATTTCAGCCAGCCACACATCGTGGATTACACCCGCCGGCACTTCGATGCCATCGATTTGAATATCTGGGGCGATCGGGAGGTAACCGATTTTTCCGGCAACAAGCTGACGGAAAAACAGCTCGCCGAGAAACTCCGGGTCTGGTTCACGCCCAGCATACTTCTTATCGACGAAAAGGGCGAGATCGTGTTGCGCATCAACGGTTATTACCCTCCCCACCAGTTTCTCGCCGCGCTGAAATATGCGGGGGAAAAAAAGGAACGGAAAATGACGTTTCCCGAATACTACGCCAGGCTGGACCCGCCGCCTTCGAAAGGCGTCCTGAATCCGGAACCCTTCTTTGCCAAACCGCCCTACAAGCTAAACAGGATCGCTTCCGCCAAACCGCTGGCGGTATTTTTCGAACAGAAGGATTGTGCCGGCTGCGACCGGATGCACGGCCACATTCTGCACGACCCCGAGACGCTGAAGCTGATCCGGAATTTCAACGTGATCCGGCTGGATCGCTGGGCCCATACCCCGGTGATCACCCCGGATGGGCGCCAAACCACGGCGCGCGATTGGGCGAACGAACTCAACATCGCTTACGTGCCAAGCATGGTTGTGTTCGATGCCGGAAAAGAGGTGATCCGGATCGAGGCCTTCATGA
>CAZCKZ010000128.1:0-5662 GCA_964499395.1 uncultured Gallionella sp.
ATGTTGCGGTAGCCGTAGCTGTGCAGCCAGTCGCGCACCACTTCCTCGAACCATAGCCACAGCTCTGCCTCGTCCGGCAGGATGTCGTTCATGCCGCGCACGGCTTGCAGTGTTTCGTTGCTACTCATTATTTTTTGGGCGATATCTCTAAACAGTGTGAAGCGGACTGCGGCGGGGCAGTTTCGGCGTATCACTGCTGCGCAGTGCATATTTGCGCGCCACGTAGCTGTCCACGATGTCGGTAAATTCGCTGGCGATGTTGTCGCCGCGCAGGGTCATGGCTTTTTCACCGTCGATATACACCGGCGCGGCGGGACTTTCGCCGGTACCCGGCAGGCTGATGCCGATGTTCGCCAGTTTGCTTTCGCCCGGCCCGTTCACCACGCAGCCCATCACCGCCACGGTCATGTTTTCGACACCTGCATAGCGCTCGCGCCACAGCGGCATCTGGGTGCGCAGGTGGCCTTGGATGGTTTTCGCCAGTTCCTGAAAGAAGCTGCTGGTGGTACGACCGCAACCCGGGCACGCGGTCACCATCGGCGCAAACGCGCGCATCCCCATCGTCTGTAATATCTCCTGCCCGACCAGCACTTCCTGGGTGCGGTCTCCGCCCGGTTCCGGGGTCAGCGAAATACGGATGGTATCGCCGATGCCTTCCTGCAGCAGTACCGACAGCGCGGCAGTCGATGCAACGATACCCTTGGAGCCCATGCCCGCTTCGGTCAGACCCAGATGCAGCGCATAGTCGCATTGCATTGAAAGTGCGCGATACACCGCGATCAGATCCTGCACTTCGCTGACCTTGCAGGACAGCACGATGCGATTATGCGCCATGCCCAGTTGTTCGGCACGCTGCGCGCTTTGCAGTGCGGAAGCGATCAATGCGGCACGCGTCACTTCATTGGCTTCTTTCGGGCGGGCAAGGCGCGAATTTTCGTCCATCATGCGCACCACCAGATTCTGGTCCAAACTGCCCCAGTTCACCCCGATGCGAACCGGCTTGTCGTAGCGTATCGCGCTTTCGATCATCATCGTGAACGGATCGTCTTCCTTGCGGCTGCGCCCGACGTTGCCCGGATTGATGCGGTATTTCGCCAGCGCCTTTGCGCAATCGGGATGCTCGGTGAGCAGGCGATGGCCGTTGTAGTGAAAGTCGCCGACCAGCGGAACATCGCAGCCCATGCTGTCGAGGCGCGAGCGTATGTTCGCGACCTGTGCCGCGGCTTCGGGGGTGTTGACCGTGATGCGCACCAGTTCCGAACCCGCCTGGGCCAATTCAAAGACCTGCTGTGTGGTGGATTCGACATCGGCCGTGTCGGTATTGGTCATGGATTGCACCACAACGGGCGCACCGCCTCCCAGCGCAACCTTGCCGACCAGTACCCGTTGCGATGGACGGCGTTTGATAATGGGCATGCTCACATTCACTCCAATGTCAGCCGCGCCACTTCGCTTGAAGAGTTGGTATATGGCGCCAAGTCGACCGGCTTGCCGTTCTGGTACAAATGTGCCGCTGCCGCATGACCGATCACCAGCGACAGCGGCAGTTGCCCTTGCAGATTCAATTCGCTGCCGGGCGGATTGATCTGGGACGATAGCATGTTGCCCTCCCCGTCCGTGATTTCAGTCCATGACTCTTCATCGAACACCAGATGCAGCGAGGCGGTTTTTCCCGATGCCTGCGTGCGCACCGGTGTCGTGGCCGCCGTACCGCTCGCGGCGCCGGTTTTTATCGCGGTGCTTTTATGCGTTGCCACAACTGCCGATTTTGCCAGCGGGACTGTTTCAGCCGGTGCGGTTTTTTCCTTTCGGGGAGCAGGTTTCTCCACACTTGAACGGTGTCTGGTCTCCGCAGGGGGCGGTTCGGCCTTTTTGCGTTCCTGTACAGGGGGAGGAGCGTGGATGACCTCTGGCTCTGCGGGCAGGGAAACCGGGGTTTCAACCTTCACAACTGAGGCGCGCTTGACGGGAGAGGTGAAATGCCACACAGCGAATCCCGCCACGATAACGGCCATCAGCAGCGCTGCACCCAGCAAGATCAGGTTCTTTTGCGCTGAATAGTCCACAGGAAACGGCACATCGACCGACGCGGGTATCAATTCTGCCGTCGGTGCTTTTGCTTGCGGCAGGGCATCCAGCAAAATCTGCGCATCCAGATTCAAAATCTTGGCATAGCTGCGAACAAAACCGCGCAAGAATGCGGTTTCGGGCAGATTCTCGAAATCGTCCGCTTCCAGAGCCTCGATTTGGCGTGGTGCGAATTTGGTCTGTGCAGCCACATCCGCCACGCTCAAACCAAGTTGCTCGCGCGCTTCGCGCAACATAACCCCCAGCGAAGCCTTAGGTATCGCGGCGGAAGGATTGTCCTGCCCTGTATTATTTTCCGGGAGCTGTTCCATTATTTACCGTGCATCAGCATTTGAGTTTCACGTGCATTGGGAAAACGATTGCGCAATTGCGTGGCATAGCTGGCCGCCGTGTTGCGATCACCGATCTTGCGGTTGATCCTTATTCCAAGCCAAAGTTGCTCCGCTGTGAGATTGTCGGACTTTTGCGAAAGATCGGCAAAATATTTTTTTGCCGCAAAGTAATCGGCATTGGCAAAGCTCAAATCTGCCAGCGCAAACAGGGTTTGTGCCGAATCAGGCTGCAACTGCAGCGACTGTTGCAGGAAATATTCGGCATCCTTGTTGTTTCCCGCCTTCCTGGAACACAGGCCGGCATTCAGGTAGGCAAGGCCGGGGGTCGTATACAACGGATTCTTGATCGCCGCCATGAACTGCGGAATGGCTTCCTTTGCCCTGTCCTGCTGGCACAGGAACCAGCCATAGTTGTTATGTGCATCGGAATTTGTATCATCGAGATACAGGCTGCGCCGGAAATCCTCCTCGGCATCCTTATCCTCGCGCAGTGCCATATGCACCAATCCGCGCATGTTGTATGCCGGTCCATAGTCGCTGTCGGCATTCAAGGCTTGGGTCAATTCATCCAGCGCGATGCCGAGTTGCCCGCGCTGATAATATAAACCTGCCAATTCGGTGTGAACCTTGGCGCTTTTAATGGCGTGTGAATTGTCTGAAGTCGTACTGCACGCCGCCAGCAGGGCCAACGAAAAATACATGACGATGAATCTTTTCACAGTGCACCTCGTCTATTCATTTACACAACACCAACAGAGTGTTGTTGCGTCCGTTTGGTTCTATCCTGAACCTGCCCGGCCAGTTGTCCGCAGGCGGCAGCAATATCGTCACCGCGCGTCTTGCGCGTGGTCGTTACGATATCAGCCTGCATCAGCACATCGCGGAAACGCTGGATGGCATCCGGTCTTGAGCGGCGATAAAGGGTTTGCGGGAACGGATTGAACGGAATCAGGTTGAATTTGCAAGGCACGTCACGCACCAGTTTAACCAGCTCGCGAGCCTGCTGTACCGAGTCATTCACGCCTTCAATCATCACATATTCGAAAGTGATGAAATCGCGCGGCGCGCGCTCAAGATAACGCTGGCAAGCAGAAAGCAATTCCTTGAGCGGATATTTCCGGTTGATCGGCACCAGTTCGTCGCGCAGTTTGTCGTTGGGCGCATGCAATGACACTGCCAAAGCCACCGGACACTCCTCGCGCAACCTGTCCATCGCGGGCACGATCCCGGAAGTGGATACCGTCACGCGCCTGCGCGACAAGCCATAAGCCTGGTCGTCCAGCATCAAGCGCAGCGCGCTTACCGTGTTGTCGAAATTCAGCAACGGTTCGCCCATGCCCATCATCACCACGTTGCTGACTTTCCAGTTGCCGTCTGCATCCTTGCCGAGCTGATGATTTGCCCACCACAGCTGGCCGATTATCTCCGCCACACTGAGGTTGCGGTTGAAACCCTGTTTTCCGGTCGAGCAGAACGAGCAGTTCAGCGCGCACCCGGCCTGGCTGGAAATGCACAGCGTTCCCCTCGTCTCTTCGGGAATATACACCGCTTCCACGGCATTCCCGGTGCCGACATTCAGCAGCCATTTGCGCGTGCCGTCGTCGGATAACTCCTCGCGCATCACATTTGGCGCGGTAATGCACGCGCTAAGCGCGAGCTTGTCGCGCAAGGATGCCGCAATGTCGGTCATCGCGGCGAAATCGGGCTCCCCGACCTTGTATATCCAGCGCATCAACTGGCGGGCACGGAAAGGCTTTTCGCCCAGTTCCGTGAAATAGCCAGCCAGTGCATGCGCATCAAAGTCGAGAAGGTTTTGCTGCATCGTCAATTCTTAGCGTGAATGAATGTTCTTCTTCGGGAAGAAATAGGCAATCTCGGTTGCTGCATTTTCAACCGAATCCGAACCGTGTACCGCGTTGGCATCGATGCTGTCGGCAAAATCGGCGCGGATTGTTCCCTTTTCGGCTTTTTTCGGATCGGTTGCACCCATCAGATCGCGGTGCTTCAGGACCGCGTTTTCGCCTTCCAGCACCTGTATCATCACCGGGCCGGAGGTCATGAATTTCACCAGATCTCTAAAGAAAGGACGGCCACGGTGCACGGCGTAAAAACCTTCCGCCTCTGCCCGGGTGAGGTGGCGCATCTGCGCAGCGACGATCTTCAAACCGGCATTTTCGAAGCGGGTATAGATCTGACCGATGACATTCTTGGCGACTGCATCGGGTTTGATGATTGACAGGGTACGTTCTACGGCCATGCTTCTTTCTCCAAACAATATTAAAAGTTGATCAAAAATTTCAAGGGCGTGATTCTATCAGGCTTTGCACGCCCTGTCGCAGGCGGCACAAGTGATTATTGGGCACCCGCAACAACCCTGAACGGCCGTTTTCATGGCAAAACCATTCCCTCAAACCCTGGAATTCGGAAAACAGATCTAGTTGAACATTAAATTGGGCAGGAACAGGGTGATCTGGGGGATGTAGGTGACAATAGCGAGGAAAACCAGCAGCACCATCAGCCAGGGCAAGGCAGCCCTGGTGACTTGCACGATACTCATGCCGGTAATGCCGCTGGTCACGAACAGATTGAGCCCCACCGGCGGTGTGACCATGCCGATCTCCATGTTGACCACCATGATGACACCGAGGTGTATCGGGTCGATACCCAGATGCGTCGCGATCGGAAAAAAGATCGGCGCCAGGATCAGGATGATACCGGTGGGCTCCATGAAATTTCCCGCAATCAACAGGATGATGTTCACCACCAGCAGGAACATCCACGGTGCCATGCCGATCGCGACAATTTGCTCGGCAATGGTTTGCGGGATGCGTTCGGTAGTCAACACATGGGCAAACAGCATCGCGTTGGCGACGATGAACATCAGCATGACCGTGGTGCGGCTTGCATCCACGAACACCTGGGGCAACTGGTGAAATTTCAAATCACGGTAGATGAATACCGTGACAAACAGCGCATACACTGCCGATACCGCCGCCGCCTCTGTCGGTGTGAAAAGACCACCATAGATTCCGCCCATGATGATGACCAGCAAAGCCAGCCCCCACATCGACTTCCTGAATTTGGAAAGCACTTCACCCATACTTGCTCTCGGGGTCAGGGGCAAATTCAGTTTCTTGACGCGCCAATGTACGGCCAGCATCAGCATCAAACCGAGCAGAGCCCCGGGAATCACGCCCGCCATGAACATGCGGCCCACCGACACATCGGTCACGGCGGCATAC
>CAZCKZ010000129.1:0-5654 GCA_964499395.1 uncultured Gallionella sp.
ATTCGGACCGATCCGGATCTGCATGTAGCCGATGACCTTGCGCTCGGCCAGTGTCAGATAGGCGACCCCACCCAACAGCGGCAATATGATCGCGAAGATCTTGGCCACTGTCCACAATAGCGGCCATACCGGCTTTATGTAACCCCACATCGTGTCCCAGAGCCCGAACAGGTTCCAGAACCATTGGAAAAAATGCAGTATCTGGGCTTCCATCATGCACGCTCGACAGTTATTGCGCCAAACATCGCCCCCAGTCCAGCCGTGACCGGATGCCCCGCCGCCACACGTGCGGTCGCGACTGGCATGCTGTCATCCACCCGAACCGCCAGGCGCACACTTGCTTCACCCTGATTCACTTTCACCGTATCCCCGGGTTGCACACCCAGCTTCAGCAACTCGCTGCCGTGCATGACCACGCACGGGGTTGCCGCATCGCGCGTCAATTGCAGCGACACAGCGCGACGCACCACCGCATCGGCTGCATAGATCGGAACATCGCTGACGCGCTGCAGACCTTGGCTGCGGCTGCTTGCCGTGGCTTGCACTGCAACGCCCGCGATATGATTGTTCAGCTTGTCGGCGAGGCTCCTTTCCCCGTCTTTCCCGGGCAATACTTCGTCGAGTACCGCTTCGCCGGAATCATAATCAAAGCCCGGCAGCTCCAGCAGGTTGCCCAGAACGCGCAACACCTTCCAAGCCGGACGCGCTTCGCCCAATGGTTTGACCGCGCCCCTGAAACTTTGTACGCGCCCTTCGGTGCTGATAAACGTGCCGGAAGTTTCCGTAAACGGCGCGATAGGCAACATCACATCGGCGTATTCGGCCGCGCGGTGTTTGTACGCGGACAATGCCACCACCATGTCGGCGGCGTGCATCGCAGCCATTGCCTGTTGCGGATCATGCATGTCCAGTTCCGGCTCGACATTCAGCAGAATATAGGCCTTGCGCGGCGCGGCCAGCATTTGCACGGCATTCATGCCTTTCGCACCGGATGGCACGGCCCCGGCCAGATAGCCGCCGACACTGTTCGCCGCTTCGCCCAGGTAGCCGAACGTTGCTGCGCACAATGCGGCGATCTGCTCGGCCAGCACGGCGATCTGGGCAGCCTGCGGATGCTGTTGCGCGAAATTGCCCAGCAGTACCGCGCCACGCTCACCGCTCGCCAGGCTGTGGGCGATGGCCTTGGCCGGTTCGGAGGGTTGCACGGCCTCGATGACTTTCTGCATTTCGCCGGACAGTGTTGCCGACTTTTCAGCAGCAAGCGCTTTCATGATTTGCGCCAACATGCTAACCGAGTCGTCCGGTGCGACGATGGCTTTATTGGTGACCGGCATCAGCAGATCATCGTCGCTCGCATGCACGATGTTGGCTTGCGCGCCCTGTTTGACGGCCTGGCGCACGCGACTCGCCAGCAGGGGGTGGTCTTTGCGCAGGAAGCTGCCGACGATCAGAAAGCGGTCCCGTGTATTGATGTCCGCGACGGGCATACCCAGCCAGGGAGCGCCCGACCGATGGCCATCGGCAGTAAAATCCGATTGGCGCAAACGGAAATCCACGTTGCCGCTGCCCAACTCGTGCATCAGTTTCTGCAGCAGATAAAGTTCTTCCAGTGTGCTGTAAGGCGTTGCCAGTGCGGCGATCTGGTCGGCGCCGGCCGTGCTGCCGATCTGGCGCAACCCGTTTGCCACATATTCCAGCGCAACTTGCCATTCGACCTCAATCCACTTGCCGTCCTGTTTGAGCATCGGCTTGGTCAGACGCTCCGGCGCGTTCAGCCCCTCATAGCTGAACCGGTCCTTGTCGGAAATCCAGCATTCGTTGATGGCTTCGTTCTCGATCGGCACGACGCGCATCACTTTATTGCTCTTCACCTGCACCGCCAGATTGGAACCCAGGCCATCGTGCGGGCTGACCGAACGGCGCCGCGACAACTCCCAGTTGCGCGCGGTGTAGCGGAACGGTTTGCTGGTCAGCGCCCCGACCGGACACAGGTCGATCATGTTGCCGGACAGCTCGGAATCCACCGAACTGTTCACGAAGGTCATGATTTCGGAATGCTCACCGCGGAACGCCATGCCCAGTTCCATCATCCCGGCGATCTCCTGCCCGAAACGCACGCATCGCGTGCACTGGATGCAGCGGTTCATTTCTTCGGTGGAAATCAGTTCGCCGATGTTCTTCGGCATCACACTGCGCTTGGGTTCGTGATAGCGCGATGCGCTGCCGCCGTAACCCACGGCCAGATCCTGCAGCTGGCATTCGCCGCCCTGGTCGCAAATCGGGCAATCGAGCGGATGGTTGATCAGCAAAAATTCCATTACACCTTTTTGCGCCTTGACCGCCATCTCCGAGTGGGTGTGCACCTTCATACCTTCCGCAACCGGGGTCGCGCAGGCCGGCATCGGTTTGGGCGCTTTCTCGATTTCAACCAGGCACATGCGGCAATTGGCCGCGATGGACAATTTCTTGTGGTAGCAAAAATGCGGGATATAGACACCGAGCTTGTTCGCCGCGTCCATCACCGTGGAACCGCGCTCGGTCTCGACCGGTTTGCCATCAATTTCAATGTTGATCATTACTCACCTAACCCGTCAGCTTCACACCAAGCAACGCTTGTGTTCGATGTGATATTCGAATTCGTCGCGAAAATGCCTGAGCATGCCCTGCACCGGCCAGACTGCGGCTTCGCCCAATGCGCAGATCGTGCGCCCGGCAATGTTCTCGCCCATGCTCAACAGCAGATCCAGATCATCCTTCCGCCCCTCGCCATGCTCGATACGGTGCAGGATGCGATACAGCCAGCCGGTGCCTTCCCGGCACGGCGTGCATTGGCCGCAGGATTCCTCGTAATAGAAGTAGGACAAACGTTCCAGCGCGCGCACCATGCAGGTGGTGTCGTCCATGACGATCACCGCACCGGTGCCCAGCATCGAGCCTGCCTTGGAAATCGAGTCATAGTCCATGTCCAGATCCATCATGATCTCGCCTGGCAACACCGGCATGGACGAGCCGCCCGGAATACAGGCTTTCAGTTTGCGCCCGCCGCGCATCCCGCCGGCCATTTCCAGCAGTTTTCTGAACGGGGTTCCCATCGGCACCTCGAAGTTGCCCGGGTTGTTCACATGTCCTGAAACGGAAAACAGTTTGGTGCCGCCGTTGTTGGGCCTGCCCAGCTGCAGGAATGCCTGGCCGCCGTTTTTGATGATGTAGGGAATGCTGGCAAACGTTTCGGTATTGTTGATGGTGGTCGGCTTGCCATACAGGCCGAAACTGGCCGGGAACGGCGGTTTGAAACGCGGCTGCCCTTTTTTGCCCTCGATGGATTCCAGCAAGGCTGTTTCTTCGCCGCAAATATACGCGCCATAACCGAGATGGTTGTGCAGGTCGAAGCAGAAGTCCGTGCCCAGGATGTTGTCGCCGAGATAACCTGCGGCACGCGCCAGTTCGCAGGCTTCTTCCATGCGCTCATAGGCCTCGAAAATTTCACCGTGCACATAGTTATAGCCGGTCTTCACACCCATCGCATAAGCGGCAATCGCCATGCCCTCGATCAGCAGATGCGGGTTATAGCGCAGGATGTCCCAATCCTTGCAGGTGCCCGGCTCGCCTTCATCTGAATTACAGACGATATATTTTTCGCCGGAGTAGTTTTTCGGCATGAAGCTCCACTTCAACCCGGTAGGGAAGCCCGCTCCGCCGCGCCCTCGCAATGCCGACGCCTTGACCTCGGCGATGATCTCATCCGGCGTCATCTTCTCGGTCAGCACCTTGCGCAGCGCCTGGTAACCGCCGACCTTGAGATAGTTTTCCAGCGTCCATGGCTGGTCAAAATCCATCGTGGTAAAAATCACCGGGCCATTCATGCCAGTGTTATTCATGATTGGTCCAGTTCCGCTAAAATTTGGTCGATCTTTTCCGGCGTCAAACGGCCGCACATTTTTTTATTGCTGATGGTGAATAATGGCGCATCGACACATGCGCCCATGCACTCGCCCTCGCGCAAACCATATTTGCCATCCGCGGTCGCCTCACCCAGGCCGATGCCCAATTTGGTTTTAAGATAGTCAACCGTTTCATTGGCGCCGCCCAACTGGCAGGACAGGTTGGTACACACCGTGATGGTGTGCCTGCCCATCGGTTTGAGGTTATACATGTGGTAAAAAGTCGCCACCTCGTAAACTGCCATCTGCGGCATACCCAGATACAAGGCGATGTCCGCCATATCCTCGGTGGTGATCCAGCCTTTTTCATCCTGCACGAAACGCAATGCCGACATCACTGCGGACTGTTTCTGGTCCGCGGGATACTTCTTCAACTCACGGTTGATTCTTGTCTGTATTTGTTCGGATAGCATCAGCGGTCAACCTCGCCAAAAACGATGTCCTGCGAACCGATGATGGTCACCACATCGGCGATCATATGACCGCGCGCCATCTCGTCCATTGCGGAGATATGCGCAAAACCGGGAGCGCGTATCTTCATGCGGTAAGGCTTGTTCGCGCCATCGGAAATGAGGTAAATGCCGAACTCCCCCTTGGGATGTTCGATGGCTGCATAAGCCTCACCTGCAGGCACGTGCATCCCTTCGGTGAACAGCTTGAAATGGTGGATAAGCTCCTCCATGTTTTCCTTCATGGATTCCCGCAGCGGCGGCGCGAACTTGTGGTTGCCGGTCATCACCGGGCCGGGATTGCCACGCAGCCAATCGATGCATTGCCTGATGATACGGTTGGACTGGCGCATTTCCTCGATGCGCACCAGATAACGGTCATAGGTATCACCGGTGGTACCGACAGGAATATCAAAATCCAGCCTGTCATATACTTCATAGGGTTGCTTCTTGCGCAAATCCCATTCCACTCCCGAACCGCGCAGCATCGGGCCTGTAAAACCAAGCGCCAGCGCGCGTTCCGGCGTGACCACGCCGATGCCCACGGTACGTTGCTTCCAGATACGGTTATCCGTCAGCAGGGTTTCATATTCATCCACGTACTTCGGAAAGCGACCGGTAAAGTCTTCCAGAAAATCGAGCAGTGAACCCTGGCGATTTTCGTTGAGTTTTTTTACCGCTGCAGCGTTGTGAATTTTGGAAGCCTGATATTGCGGCATGCTGTCCGGCAAATCCCGATACACGCCGCCGGGACGATAGTAGGAGGCATGCAAGCGCGCGCCGGATGCGGCTTCGTACGCGTCCATCAAGTCTTCGCGCTCGCGGAAGCAATACAGGAATACCGTCATCGCGCCGATATCCAGTCCGTGCGCGCCCAGCCACAGCAGATGATTCAGCAGACGGGTGATCTCGTCGAACATTACGCGGATATATTGCGCCCGCAACGGCACCTCTATGCCCGCCAGTTTCTCGACCGCCAGCACATAGGCGTGCTCGTTGCACATCATCGAGACGTAATCCAGCCTGTCCATGTATGGCAGGGATTGCAGGAATGTCTTGTGCTCGGCGAGTTTTTCGGTGGCGCGGTGCAGCAATCCAATGTGCGGGTCGGCGCGCTCGATGACCTCGCCGTCCAGTTCCAGAACCAGACGCAACACCCCGTGTGCCGCCGGATGTTGCGGCCCGAAGTTCATTGTGTAGTTTTTAATTTCCGCCATTACTTGTTCTCCGGATTGCTGGCGTAATTTTCTTCACGCACGATACG
>CAZCKZ010000130.1:0-5610 GCA_964499395.1 uncultured Gallionella sp.
AAGCGGGTACCGGCCCTGCTGCAGGAAACAACGCTGGATATTACCCGGTTGCGTGAAATTCTGAATGATCCCTACTTCATCCCGTCCGATACCCCGCTGCTCAAGCAACTGCAGCAGTTTCAGGAACGCCACGCGCGGCTTGGCATGGTGGTGGACGAATACGGCGAACTGCTCGGATTGGTCACGCTGGAAAACATCCTTGAAGAGATCGTCGGCGAATTCACCACGCAATCGCCTGCGCAAACCGGGAAATTTCTGCGCCAGGAAGACGGCAGCATCCTCCTTGAAGGCAGCAGCAGTTTGCGCGAATTGAATCGCAAACTGGGCTTGCATTTTCCGCTTGATGGACCGAAAACGCTGAATGGGCTGATTCTCGATCATCTCGAAGATATTCCGGAAACCGGCACCAGCCTGAAAATCGCGGGTTATCCGATAGAGATCATCCAGACACAGGATCGCATTGTGAAAGTGGCGCGCATTTTTCCGGTCCAGCCGATTAATCCGCAATAGAATACATGCCTTTACAAGAAGCTTAAAGCTCGGCATGATGGGCCGAATCAGCGGTTCCTTAGCATGTAATCAATTTAGTGAGTAGCCCAAGGGAGAAACGATGGCTGTCGCACAAAGAGACCAGAAATCAAAAGATCTTACCTACGCCTGGGAAGGAAAGGACAAAACAGGAAAGCCGGTCAAAGGCGAGATGCGCGCGCCCGGCGAGGCCAGCGTGTCTGCCTATTTGCGGCGCCAGGGTGTCAATGTCACCAAGGTCAAGAAGCAGAGACAAGGCGGCAAGCCCATCACGGCAAAAGACATCACGCTGTTCACGCGCCAGCTTGCGGTCATGATGAAATCGGGTGTTCCGTTGCTGCAGGCTTTCGACATCGTGGGCAAGGGACATAGCAACCCTTCCGTGTCGCGGCTGCTGCTTGATATCAAAACCGATGTGGAAACCGGCAGCAGCTTGCAGCAGGCTTTCCTGAAATTCCCGCTCTACTTCGATGCACTATACTGCAACCTGATCGGCGCAGGCGAGGCTGCGGGTATTCTTGACGCGCTGCTGGAACGCCTGGCGACCTACATGGAAAAGACCCAGGCCCTCAAAGGCAAAATCAAATCGGCACTGTTCTACCCGACTTCCATCATTGTTGTGGCGTTCCTGATCACCGCCATTATCATGATTTTCGTGATCCCGGCATTCAAGGAACTGTTCGAAGGATTTGGCGCAAGATTGCCGGCTCCGACCCTGGTGCTGATGGGCATTTCCGATTTCTTCGTACAATACTGGTGGGCGATTTTCGGCGGTATCGGCGGCGGCTTATACACCTTCTTCTATTTCTGGAAACGCAGCAAAAGAATGCAGGACGTGATGGACAAACTGCTGCTCAAGCTGCCGATTTTCGGGGAGCTGATCCGCAAGGCCACGATCGCCCGCTGGACACGCACCCTTGCAACCATGTTTGCGGCGGGGGTACCCTTGGTCGAATCGCTCGATTCGGTGGCCGGAGCAGCGGGCAATGCGGTGTATTACAACGCCACCAAAGTCATCCAGCACGAAGTCAGCACCGGCAGCGGATTGACTGCCGCCATGCAGAACACCGAGATTTTCCCGAGCATGGTGCTGCAAATGGTTGCCATCGGCGAGGAGGCCGGCTCTCTGGATTCCATGCTCAGCAAGGTGGCCGACTTCTATGAGGCCGAAGTGGATGATGCGGTCACCGCCATCTCCAGCCTGATGGAGCCGGTCATCATGGTGGTTCTGGGCACGCTGATCGGCGGCATGGTGATCGCGATGTACCTGCCTATCTTCAAGATGGGCGAAGTCATCTGATGGCAAATCAGGTGCAAGATTCAGGACGCAAGATGCAGCACACAATTTCGCGCGGCGGTAACCAACCGTCGATTCCCGTTCCGGCAAGATGAGCCTGGCTGCGCGACTGCCAGCGGTGTACCGCCGCATTCGTTGCTGCGTGCCTGATTTCCGGATCGATGGCAGGCAGGTCCGCCTTCACTGAATCAACCATATGTACACATTACCCCACCTTCTCCAATCTTCACCGCTTGCGTTCACCATCATGGCTGGCGTATTGGGCCTGATGGTCGGCAGTTTTCTCAACGTGGTGATCCATCGACTCCCGAAAATGATGGAACTTGCCTGGCGGGAACAATGTGCCGAGCTGTTGCAAAGTGACGAACCCGGCAATCCGCCCCCCGCAAGCGGCGGAGAAGAACCCGTGCGCCAGGCACCATACAACCTGATCGTTCCGCGCTCCGCCTGCCCGCATTGCAATCACGCCATCAGCGCATGGGAAAACATTCCCATCGTCAGCTATATGCTGTTGCGCGGCAAATGCAAGGGCTGTGGTGCGGCCATTTCGCCGCGCTACCCCGTCATCGAGGCGATCAGCGGCATGCTGTGCGCCTATGCGGCCTGGCACTTCGGGTTCGGCTGGACTGCCGCCGGTGCGCTGTTGCTGGTCTGGGCGCTGCTGGCACTCACTGCAATCGACATCGACACGCAACTGCTGCCGGACGACATCACGCTGCCGCTGCTCTGGACGGGCTTGCTGTTCAACCTGTTCGGGGTATTTACCAATTTGTCCAGCGCAGTGCTGGGTGCGGTCATCGGTTATCTCGCGCTGTGGAGCGTGTACTGGCTGTTCAAACTCGTCACCGGCAAGGAAGGCATGGGCTACGGGGATTTCAAACTGCTAGCGGCCCTGGGTGCCTGGCTGGGCTGGCAGATGCTGCCGCTGATCATCCTGCTTTCGTCGCTGGTCGGCGCAGTGGTCGGCATCGCCCTGATCGTGGCGCTCAAACATGGCCGCAACATTCCGATCCCGTTTGGTCCCTACCTGGCCGGTGGCGGGCTGATCGCACTGTTCTGGGGGCCGGTACTGACACAAACTTATCTGCGGCTGCTGGGCTAGCCATGATCAAGGCACCCTTCTGCGTCGGGCTCACGGGCGGAATTGGCTGCGGCAAAACCACGGTGGCCGGCCTGTTCGCCGAACATGGCGCAGGCATCATCGACACGGACGCGATCGCACACCGCCTGACGCAATCCGGCGGGGAGGCCATCGCCGCGATCCGCGCGGCGTTTGGCGATGATTACATCACCGCGGAAGGATCATTGAATCGCGCCAAAATGCGCGGTCTGATCTTTGCGGATGCTGCCGCGAAACAGCGGCTGGAGCAGATTCTGCATCCGCTGATACTGGAACAGGCCAAACTGCAACTGCGCCAGTTGCAGGACAAGCCGTACGTCATCCTCGCCGTGCCGCTGCTGCCCGGAAGTCCGGCGTTCCGGCAACTGGTCCAGCGCATACTGGTGGTGGACTGCGGCGAAAGCACCCGGATTGCGCGCGTCATCAGACGCAGTCGAATGAGCGAGGCGGAAATTCGCGGCATCATCGCACAGCAAACACCGCACAACGAATATCTGCAGATCGCGGATGATGTGATACACAACGATGCGAGCCTGGACAGGCTGGCAGAACAGGTTGCCGTTCTGCATCTGAACTATTCGGCTATGCAAAGCAACATTTGACGGTGTCGGGATATTCAATATATCGTTGCATCTGATTTCTCAACCGCACTTCGGGCAAGAACCGGTGATCAGCTACGAATTTCCGCTTAATGAAAAAATCCGCACCCTATTGCGCCTTGAGGATTTGCTCGCGCGCATGACGTACTTTACCGAACATGATCACCGCATGGATCACCACGCGGCACTGGCCACGCTGTTTGAAATTCTCGAAGTCATCTGCCGTGCCGACCTGAAATCCGATGTGCTCAAGGAACTGGAACGCCAGAAGCGCGCACTATCCAACTTGCGCAACAACCCTGAAATTTCCGAGGATGCGCTGGATGCGATTCTGGCCGAAATCGAGCAGACTTACGGGCTGTTGCTCGCGATGAGCGGGAAGATCGGCCAGTATCTGCGCGAGAACGAATGGCTGATGGGCATCAGGCAACGCGCCGCTATGCCGGGCGGCACCTGCGAATTCGATCTGCCTTCCTATCACTATTGGCAGGAACAGGATATCGACATCCGGCGCGAGAACCTCCGCTCATGGCTGGCTCCGCTGCTGCCGTTGCAGAACGGTCTGAAAATCATCCTGCAACTGTTGCGCGAAAACGGCAAGGTCTTCCACTTCACGGCGCATCAGGGCACTTTCCAGCAAATGCAGGGCGGGCGCGTCGCCCAACTGCTGCGTGTCCGCATCAGCAGGAAACTTGCATGCATACCTGAAGTCGCAGCCAACAAATACGCGATCAATATCCGCTTCATCGAGGCCAACTATGCAGCAAAGTCCACGCTGTTCGAACAGGATGTTCCATTCGAGCTGACTTTCTGCAGCATCTTTTCATAATGTCACGATGCAAAAAAACAATGCAAAAAATAATCCACCTATCGTAACCTGCCCTCACTGCGGAAAGGAACACCGATGGGACACCAACAACCGCTTCCGTCCGTTCTGCAGCGAACGCTGCAAAATGATCGACCTGGGCAAGTGGGCCAACGAGGAATATCGCGTTGTCCAGCCGGCGGATCAGGACGAGCAGGATTTCACCAAGCCGCCTCACCAGGCCTGACGCAATAAGGAAATCCCGTGCGCACCATGAGACCACGCGGTCTGCATGTCAGCCTGAGTCAAGCCACCCAGCGCATACACCGGAATGGATGACCCCGCCGCGATTGCCGCAAATTTCTCCCAGCCCAGATGCGGCGCGCCCGGATGCGATTGCGTCGCCAGCACCGGGCTCAGCAGCGCAAAATCGCAACCCAGCGCCTCGGCGCGCCGCAGCTCCTCCGCGCTGTGGCACGAGGCCGCGCACCATTCCACCCCGGGACGCTCGCTCAACCCGGCCAGCTGCGTGCCGGTGAGCTGCACCCCGTCCGCACCGATCTCCCTGCATAGCTCGATGTCGGCATTGATGATCAGCCGCGCATCATGTTGTCGCAGCAGCGGCAGCATCTTCAGCGCCAGCTCGCGCAGCATCTCCTGCGAATAATTTTTTTCGCGCAACTGTACCAGCCGCAGACCGTTATCCAGCGCGGCCTCCAGCCGTCGCATGAATTCGTCCTCACCCAGCTCCGCCACATTGCTGATTGCATACAGCGTCGGCAAGGACAGCGAACGCAGGATCGGCCCGTTCGCGGGAAGCACCGGCGCGACCGTAACCTCATGCACATGCTGCCATGAAAACTGCTGCCCCTCGTGCGGATGCAGTTCGCCACTCCACGCGGTCACACGAAAGAAATGCAGCAGCACCGTCGCATGCGGATAAGTGAACACGCGGGTCAGCCACGGCCAGGCGGTCTGCACTGCTATGCCCAGTTCCTCGCGCAGCTCGCGCACCAGCGCATGGTATGGCGTCTCGCCGGGTTCAATCTTGCCGCCGGGGAATTCCCAGTAGCCGGCCCAGATTTTGTCGGGGGGACGTTGGGCTAACAGGAATGTACCGTCTGGTTTTTGCAGGACGGCGGCGGCGACTTCGACGATTTTTATATTTTCGGCTTGCGTATTCACATTGGTCTTTCAAAAGCAGAACCGCCGGGGGTAGCCCGGCAGCTAGTCACTTTTCTTGTCTTGCCAAGAAAAGTAA
>CAZCKZ010000131.1:0-5573 GCA_964499395.1 uncultured Gallionella sp.
AGCATGGGCAAGGACGGCGTGACCAAATTCCAGGTCTCCAACAAAGACAGTCTGGACGATGTGATACGGGCGCGTGACGGCCAGTTTGTTGGTTTGGCTTCAGATTTTTAAGCGGATCCTGCTGATGAAAATCGACACTGCTTTCATGAGTGGCAAAGTGTCCCGCCGTATCTTCGCTTTGTTCATGCTCTCCGCATTTGTTCCAGTGTTGGTGATGGCGGTACTCACCTACAGCCAGGTAAGCCGCCTGATTGCCGAACAGACGCGTGCCAGACTGGTTGGCACGAGCAAGGATTTCGCCATGGCCGTAAACCAACGGCTGATCCAGGCTCAGGATGTTTTATCGAGAACCTCACTGAGGTTGAGCGAGGGCGGCCCCGCGGCAAACAAAAGGATTCTGGAATCCACGAAGGAAATGTACTCCAGTCTGGTTATTGCCGGCCCAAATGCAAAACCACTCGCTATATTCGGCAATGACATCGCATGGCCGTCCATAGGCGAAACCCAGATTGCACAACTGATGAAGGGCAAATCCGTGCTGATCGTCCAGCATGATTCCGGCTCTTCGCCGCATACCCTGCTTCTGCATATAATTGATCCAGCCAATTCCGAAAACTTCGGACTGATCGCAGAACTCAAAAAAAGTTATCTTTGGGGAGGGGACGAAAACTTTCCCTATATGACCGGCTTGTGCATATTTGCCGAATCCGGAATGATGTTGTTCTGTTCGCAACCGGATCTTGCAAAGGCATCCGCCAGCCTGGCAAGCAAGCTTGCCGATCCTGTTTTTTCACCCCAGGTGCTGATTGGCAAGGTGCCCAGCATCATGGGCCAGTGGCAACTCTACTTGAAGCCGGAGTTCGATTCCCCGTCCTGGACGGCACAAGCAGTGCAACCGCTGGCCATTGCCATGCGTCCCGCCGAAAATTTCTCGCAAATTTTTCTTTATGTCATCGTGCTTACCCTTCTGTTGGTAGCGCTGTTGAGCGTCATCCAGATCCGACGCACCATGGTGCCGCTTGAGAAGCTGATCCTGGGGACAAGGCGCCTTGCCGGCGAAGATTTCGACTACCGTGTTGATGTGGTGCGCAGCGATGAATTCGGCGAGTTGGCAAGCTCGTTCAACGACATGTCTGCCCGGCTGGGCAGCCAGCTTGGCGCCCTCAAGGCTCTATCCAGCATAGATCAGGTCATTCTGACAAAACATGATATTGATCCTGTTATTGAAATTGCCCTGACCCGCATCAGAACAATCACCGCTACAGGCTTTGTGGGGATCGCCGTGCTTGATGACGCTGCCACGGAGGCACGGATCTATTTCCTCGGCTCCGGACAAACCAGCGGCATTGAAATGAACCGAATAAGCGTGGTTACCGAGGCATTGCAGGAGCTTGGCGCACAGGCCGAAGGCTGTTGGCTGGATGGCGCAGACAACCTGAAACATTACATGCTGCTACCCGGATTACAGCTTTCAGGGCAAATTTTCATATTACCCATCCTTGCCGAAGGTAACGCAAGCGCCTTTATCTGCATCGAGTCAAACAATGTAAATGGCTGGACGCAACCCATACTGACCCAGCTGCGAGACCTTGGTGATCGTATCGGGGTTGCGTTGTCCGCTACAGCACGCACCGAACAATTAATTCATCAAGCCCGCCATGACGACCTGACCGGCCTTCCCAACCGTCTTTTATTCAGGGAACGGCTGGGAAGCGAAATCTCCCTTGCTCAGCGTGAAGACAAGATGCTGGCTTTACTTTTCATTGACCTTGACCGCTTCAAAAGCATTAATGACACGCTCGGCCACTCGGCGGGCGACCTGTTGTTGCAACAAGCTGCGCAACGATTGCGCAACAGCCGGGAGAGCGATACCGTTGCACGCCTGGGCGGCGATGAATTCGCCATCATCCTGCCGGGTATCACCAGAATCCAGAATGTCACAACAGTTGCCGAAAACATCCTTCACAAATTCTCGGATTCTTTCATGATTGCGGGAAATGAATGCTTTATCACGGCCAGCATCGGTATTGCCATCTCCCCGACTGACGGGGACAACGCCGAAGTATTGCTGAGAAATGCGGATACAGCGATGTATCGTGCCAAGGCGATGGGACGGAGCCGGTTCGTCTATTTCAAGGAACAGATGAACATAGCGGCAAACGAGCAGATGAACCTGGAGCGTGAGATAAGACAAGGCCTGTCGCGCAACGAATTCGTGCTTTATTATCAACCCAAGATGGATTTGGGTACCGGAAAGTTTGCCGGGGCCGAAGCACTGGTGCGCTGGATCCATCCGATCCGTGGTTTGATTCCTCCAAGTGTGTTCATTGCTGTGGCCGAAGACACAGGACTCATTGAGGAAATGGGCAGGCAAGTGATACAGAACGCATGTGCGCAATACGCAGCCTGGGACAATGCGGGGGTGCGCATCCCGCATATCGCCGTTAACGTATCCATACGCCAGTTCCGGCGCGGTGACCTTATGCACGTCATCAAGGATGCGCTACAGTCTTCATCCATGCCGCCAAGTGCGCTGGAAATCGAAGTTACCGAGAGTCTCTTCATGGACAAAAACAACGAAGGGATTCACACCCTTGAAAATCTGAGGCTGATGGGAATCAAGGTTGCAATAGACGACTTCGGTACGGGATATTCCTCCATGTCTGAATTGAGACATCTTCCAGCGGACATTTTAAAGATAGACAAGTCATTTGTTGACGACATGGTCAACAATGAAAGCGCGCGCGCTATTGCCAAAATGTTTCTGGAACTGGCACACACGTTAAACAAAACTGTTGTGGCTGAGGGAGTGGAAACCCTGGACCTACTCAATCTGCTGCGCGAATGGAAGTGCGACATCATGCAGGGTTACTACTACAGCAAACCGCTGGCCCCGGATAATTTTATCGAATTTGTATTGAAAAAAAATGCGGAATGCATCTCAGACTGAGATGATTATGCATTTGGAATTCGAAGATCGCATGGTCATCGAAACATCCACTTTCAACAACACCATGACCAATATTCATTGCAAACGGCCGCCATTAGGAAATTTCCCAATAGTCAGTAACTGGCGGCGCGTTCAACTCACGGCCGACAAAAACTAGCCGCTTGCCAGCTTGCGCACCATATCAGCAATGTGTTGTGCCGATTTCTCTACCAGTTGCCGGTCCTCGCCTTCGACCATCACGCGCAACAATGGCTCTGTGCCCGAGGGGCGCAACAGCACGCGGCCTTTGCCGTCCAGAACCCGCTCGGCATCTGACACCGCAGCGGTTACCTGGTTGTGGCCGAGGCAGTCTATGCCCTTGGTTACCCGCACATTGATCAGCACCTGCGGATACATGTGCAAATCGCCCGTCGCTTCTGCGAGACTCTGCCCATTGGCACGCAATGCATGCAGCACTTGCAGCGCGGAGATGATGCCGTCGCCTGTGCTGTGCTTGTCCAGACAAATGATATGCCCGGAATTTTCCCCGCCGAGTTGCCAGCCCTGTTGCTGCAATAATTCCATCACGTAGCGGTCGCCCACCTTGGCGCGTTTGAAAGGAATGCCCAGCTTCTGCATGGCGTGTTCGAACGCCAGGTTGGTCATCAGCGTTCCGGCCACACCGCCATGCAATTTCCCTTGCGCCTGGCGATGTTTGGCGATCACATACAGCAACTGGTCGCCGTCATAGAGCTTGCCCGCGCTGTCCGCCATCACCAGCCGATCACCGTCGCCGTCCAGCGCGATACCGATATCCGCATTGTGCTCGATCACCGCCTTGCGCAGATTATCCGGTGCGGTCGCCCCATAACCGTCGTTGATATTCCTGCCGTCAGGTTGCGCGCCGATGGCGATGACATCGGCGCCGAGTTCGTGAAATACATGGCGCGCAATGTGGTAAGTCGCACCATGCGCGCTGTCCACCACGACCTTCAGACCGCACAAATCCATCTCGGTAGGGAATGTGCTCTTGCAAAATTCGATATAACGGCCGGCCGCATCATCGATGCGCCTGGCTTTGCCCAGCCCGTCCGAGGCGTTGCTATGCATTTCCTCATCCAATGCCGCCTCGATGGCGCGCTCGGTTTCGTCAGGCAACTTGGTGCCATGAGCCGAGAAAAACTTGATGCCGTTATCCTCGAACGGATTGTGCGACGCCGAAATCACGATGCCGGCCTGCAGGCGCAACGCGCGGGTCAGATAGGCCACGGCCGGGGTTGGCACCGGCCCGGCCAGATACACATCGATCCCTGCCGCGATCAAACCGGCTTCCAGAGCCGATTCCAGCATGTAGCCGGAAATGCGCGTGTCCTTGCCGATCAAGACGCCCGTGCGTTCGCCGGGCGTGTCGGCCAGCAGCACCCTGCCTGTCGCATAACCCAGATGCATGATGAACTGCGGCGTGATCGGATGTTCACCAACCCGCCCGCGCACACCGTCGGTGCCGAAATATTTTTTGCTCATTCAATTTTCCCCATCAGTCACCTCTGAAAATTCAGAATTTCGGGATGCAGCGCAAGGCGCATGGAGCACAGAACCCAAGACAGTACAAATAGTACGGCGCGGGTTCGAGCACCGCGCAACGCCGCGATGCGCCCGAAGCGGTTTAAGCAGGCAATCCGCATGGCAAATGCTTGCAAAAATGGATTTACAGGGGTGACTTCACCGCATTCCAGATTTTCAACGCATCCACCGTCGCGCGCACATCATGCACGCGCACGATGTTTGCCCCGCGCTGCACCGCGATCAATGCCGCGGCCACACTGGCCGGCAGACGCTGCGCCACATCCTGTCCGGTCAAAGCACCCAGCATGGACTTGCGCGAAAGACCTGCCATTACCGGCACGCCCAGTGCCGTCAGCTCATTCAATCCCTGAAGCAAGGCCAGATTATGCGCCAAGGTCTTGCCAAAACCAAAGCCGGGGTCGATCACGATACGATCGCGCTGAATGCCGGCGGCTCCCGCAGCGGCGATGCGATCTCTCAGAAATGTCGTGACTTCTGCAACCACGTTTTGATAAACGGGTTGTTCCTGCATGGTTTGCGGGTTGCCCTGTTTGTGCATCAGACAAACGGCGGCATGGCTGGCGGCAACCGCATTCATTGCAGCGGTATCTTGCAGCGCGTTAATGTCGTTGACCATCTGTGCGCCGGCAGCGATCGCAGCCAGCATCACTTCCGGCTTGAAAGTGTCGATTGAGACGGGCACGGCTGCATCGCGCAATTCCTCGATGATCGGCAATACCCGATCCATTTCTTCCTGGATGCTCACCGGCCTGGCACCGGGACGCGTCGACTCGCCACCGATGTCGAGTATGTCCGCACCCTCGACGATCAGCTGTTGCGCATGTGCCAGTGCGGCATTGCGCTGAAGATGTTGCCCGCCATCAGAAAATGAATCGGGGGTGACGTTGACGATGCCCATGACCAGAGGCCGGGACAAATCAAGTCGGAAATTGCCACAGTGGAAATTCATTCAGGTGCAAGGTGCAAGGTGCAAGATGCAATGGAAAACCACTTGTCCCTTGAATCTTGCCTCTTGTACCTGTTTCAGGTTTCCTGCGCGGGTTGCGTAGGTGTTGCC
>CAZCKZ010000132.1:0-5566 GCA_964499395.1 uncultured Gallionella sp.
GCTGTCTATCTGGCGCTGCAATTGCTGCAAGGCATTCAGCCTGGCCTCGGTTTGCGCCAGCATGCGTTCCTGCTGTTGCAGCGATTCGCGCTGGTTGCGCCGCCGGGTATCCGCCAACGGCAGTTGTTCCTGCAACTGGGCCAGCCTCTCGATCTGTTCGGCGCGTTCCTTTTCAAGCTCGGCCACCTGCTGCTGCGCCTGTTGCAGCGCGCCGCTATCGGCGCCCGGCAGATTGTCTTTTTCCAGCATCAAACGCAAGCGGCGGGAATCCAGCTGCTGGATGTTGCGTTGCAGATTGGCATGCTGCGTATCGGCCAATTGCAGTTGCTGCTGCAGCAACAATTGTTCGCGCTGCAGTTCGTTGTGGCGCTCCTGCGCGATGCGCGCAGAATCTTCCGCCTGCGGCAGATTCTGCGTTTCAAGCTGCGCAAGCTGCTCGGCTTCGGTCACCTTGGCGCCGGCACCATCCTGCTGGCGCTGCCAATGTTCCAGCAGCGAATGCACGCCCTGGCGCTGGTGCTTCTGCTGTTCGATCTGCTTCTCGGTATTGTCGAGTTGCTGGATCATGCGCTGGCGCTGCTCGGCAACGTGCTTGATGTGCTGCTCCAGGCGCGCGATTTCTGCATTCGCCGTGTACAGATCGCCCTGCTTGACGTGCAGCGCGTCGGAAAGCCGGTAATGCCCGCTGCGTGCAGTTTCCAGCTGGCTTTCGATGTCGCGCAAGCGCGCGGTTTCGGCTTCCAGTTCGTTGCGGGTCTTCTCGGTTGCCTGTGCGTACCGGATGCGCTGCGCTTCGGCCTCCTGTTTCTTGACCAGCCAGAACAACTGTTGCGTGGTGTCGCGCTGCGTTTCCAGTGCGCGGTACTGCTTCGCCACCTCGGCCTGCTCGCCCAGATGCACCAGCTGTTTTTCCAGCTCCTGCAGGATGTCGCTGACACGCAACAGATTGTCGCGCGTGTCGCCGATACGCAATTCCGTTTCGCGGCGGCGGTCGCGGTATTTCGAAACGCCCGCGGCTTCCTCGAGGAAGATGCGCAACTCTTCGGGCTTGGCCTCGATGATGCGCGAGATCATGCCCTGCTCGATGATGGCGTAGGCGCGGGCGCCCAGCCCGGTGCCGAGGAATATGTCGGTGATGTCCTTGCGCCGCACGTGCTGGTTGTTGATGTGGTAACTGGAATCGCCGTCGCGCTGCAGCACGCGCTTGATGGAAATTTCGGCATAGCTGGCCCACTGCCCGTTCGCCTTGCCCAGCGAGTTGTCGAAGACCAGTTCGACGCTGGCGCGCGATACCGGCTTGCGCTTGCTGGAACCGTTGAAGATCACATCCTGCATGGTCT
Source organism: uncultured Gallionella sp. (assembly GCA_964499395.1). GTDB lineage: Bacteria > Pseudomonadota > Gammaproteobacteria > Burkholderiales > Gallionellaceae > Gallionella. The sequence continues at coordinate 1,341 of CAZCKZ010000132.1, forward strand.
CGCCGCGCAGCGCGGAAGCCTTGGACTCGCCCAGCACCCAGCGCAGCGCGTCGATCACGTTCGACTTGCCGCAGCCGTTCGGCCCGACCACGCCCACGATCTGCCCCGGCAGCGAAATGTGCGTGGGATCGACGAAGGATTTGAAGCCGGCCAGTTTGATATGGGAAAGGCGCAATTTGGTTGCCACAACGTTTTATAATGCGCGCTATTCTAACCGAACCGGACAGGCATACCAATATGGCCCCCCCATCCAGCAGCAAATCGCCCTCGAAAACCCTGGAAACCTTCCCCAACCCGCAACCGGCCCGGGACTACCATATCCACATGGAAATCCCCGAATTCACCTGCCTGTGTCCCAAGACCGGGCAGCCCGACTTTGCGACGCTGGTGCTGGATTACATCGCGGATCAGAACTGCGTCGAGCTGAAAAGCCTCAAGCTGTATATCTGGTCGTTCCGCAACGAGGGTCATTTCCACGAGGACGTCACCAACCGCATCCTGGACGACCTGGTCGCCGCACTGCAGCCGCGCTTCATGCGCCTCACCGCGAAGTTCTACGTGCGCGGCGGCATCTTCACCAACGTGGTCGCCGAACACCGCAAGCCCGGCTGGCAGCCTGCACCGCTGATCGAGTTGAGCCGGTTCGACTCGAATTCGAATATTCGGGGCTGACGGTTCCCTGAAGTTGCCCTTATGATGTTGCCTTCATGATGTTTCTGGGCCTGGATTTTGGTACTTCCGGCGCGCGTGCCTGCGTCATCAACGATGACAAAACCATCGCCTGGGAACAGCGTGTCGCCTATCCGGAGCCGGCCCACCAATCCCCGGCCGAATGGCGTGCCGCGCTGCACGCGCTGCTCAGTGCGCTGCCGAAACACATCGCGGCCGGGTTGCATGGCATTGCGTTGGACGGCACCTCGGGCACGGTACTGCTGTGCGATGCAGCACTGGAACCCTGTTCCCCCGCCCTGCTTTACCACGACAGCCGCGCGCAGCAGCAAGCCGAACAACTCAAGCACATCGCATCTGACGGACATACCGCCTGCACCGCAACTTCGGGGCTTGCCAGGTTTCTCTGGCTGACACAACAAGGCGACGCCCATCATGCCGCGTATTTTTTGCACCAGGCCGATTGGCTAACCGCGCTGCTCAGCGGACAACCGGGCAGCAGCGATTATCACAACGCGCTGAAGACCGGCTACGATGCTGAACATCTGCGCTGGCCGGATTGGGTGATGGGGCTGCCGCACAGCCATCTGCTGCCGCAGGTACTCGCGCCCGGCGAAGTGATCGGGCGGATACAGCCCGACATTGCCGCGCATTTCGGCATCAATCCGGAATGCACCGTGCATGCCGGAACCACCGACAGCACCGCGGCTTTCATCGCTGCGGGTGTCGGCGAAACAGGCGTTGGCGTGACCACACTCGGCACCACACTGGTACTCAAGCAACTGTCGGAACAGCGCATCGAAGCACCCGAATACGGCGTATACAGCCATCGCTTCGGTAGCCGGTGGCTGGCGGGCGGCGCATCAAATGCCGGGGCCGGCGTGCTGCGCCGCTATTTTGACGATGCGCTACTTGCCGCACTGAGCATGCGTATCGATCCGTCAAAGGATTCTCCGCTGGATTACTACCCGCTGCCCGGAACCGGGGAAAGATTTCCGGTCAGCGATGCGCAGCTCAAACCCAGACTGGAGCCGCGCCCCGGCAACGATGTTGAATTTCTGCATGGCTTGCTGCAGGGCCTGGCGCATATCGAAACAGCGGGCTATGCCAGGCTCGCCGAACTGGGGGCGCCCGCGCTCAAGCGGGTCGTGACCAACGGCGGCGGCGCGAAGAATGAGATTTGGAGAATAATGCGGGAAAGATTGCTCGGTGTGCCGGTCAGCACAGCGTCCCATAGCGAAGCGGCATACGGCAGCGCGCTGCTCTGCCTTGATCAAAAACAATCCGATGGTGTTCATACAGCCCGATAGATCTTTCTGCGCCAAACAAACATGCCGGGCAAGACGGCCGCCACACAACACCTTATAATCAGCGCATCCAATTTCATACCTCGCCCAATCGGAGTCAGCCATGTCGTCCAGCCATTCATCACACAACCTGTTCAACACCCGCCAGACTTTCAAGCTCCCCGGCGGCAAACAGGGAACGCTGTATTCCTTGCCCGCGCTGGAAGCTGCGGGGCTCGGCAAGATATCGCGCCTGCCGGTCTCGATCCGGATCGTGCTGGAAGCGGTGTTGCGCAATTTCGACGACAAGAAAATATCCGAGATGCATGTGCGCCAGCTCGCCGGATGGCAGCCGAATGCGCCGCGCACCGAGGAGATCCCGTTCGTGGTGGCGCGCATCGTGCTGCAGGATTTCACCGGCGTGCCGCTGCTCGCCGATCTTGCCGCGATGCGCGATGCCGCAGCAAAGATGGGCAAGGATCCCAAGATCATCGAACCGCTGGTGCCCGTTGACCTGGTGGTCGACCACTCGGTGCAGATCGATTATTACGGCAACAGCCGCGCGCTCGACATGAACATGAAACTGGAATTCCAGCGCAACCAGGAGCGCTACCAGTTCATGAAATGGGGCATGCAGGCATTCGACACCTTCAAGGTCGTCCCGCCGGGCATCGGCATCGTGCATCAGGTGAACCTCGAATATCTGGCACGCGGCGTGCACAAATCCAGGGACGGCGTGTATTACCCGGATACGCTGGTCGGCACCGACAGCCACACCACGATGATCAACGGCATCGGCGTGGTCGGCTGGGGCGTCGGCGGCATCGAGGCAGAGGCCGGCATGCTCGGCCAGCCGGTGTTTTTCCTGACGCCCGATGTGGTCGGCGTGAACCTGAAAGGCAAGCTCCATCCCGCCTGCACCGCCACCGACCTGGTGCTCACCGTCACCGAGATGCTGCGCAAGGCCAAGGTGGTCGGCAAGTTCGTCGAGTTCTTCGGCGCGGGTACCGCGTCGCTCAGCGTCACCGACCGCGCCACCATCGCCAACATGGCGCCCGAATACGGCGCCACCATGGGCTTCTTCCCGGTGGACGACAAAACGCTGGACTACTTCGAAGGCACCGGGCGCAGCGAAGACGAGATCGAAGCTTTCGCTGCCTACTTCAAGGAGCAGGGACTGTTCGGCGTGCCGAAGGCGGGCGATATCGACTACAGCCAGACGCTGGAACTCGATCTGTCTACCGTGATGCCCTCGCTGGCCGGCCCGAAGCGGCCGCAGGACCGCATCGATCTTGACCGGGTCAAATCGACGTTCACGACACTGTTCGCCAAACCCGTCGCGGAAAACGGTTTCGCCAAGAAGCCCGCCGACCTCGGCAAGCGTTTCAAGACTTCGGATGGCATCGATATCGGCTCCGGCGACGTCCTGATCGCGGCGATCACCTCCTGTACCAACACCTCCAACCCCGGCGTGCTGCTGGCCGCCGGCCTGCTCGCCAAGAAAGCCGTCGAGCTGGGACTCAAGGTCAGCCCGCATATCAAGACCTCGCTGGCGCCGGGCTCGCGCGTGGTGACCGAGTACCTGACCAGGGCCGGGCTGCTGCCCTACCTCGAGAAGCTCGGCTTTTACCTTGCGGGCTACGGCTGCACCACCTGCATCGGCAATGCGGGACCGCTGGCGCAACCGGTCGAGGAAGCGGTGGTCAAGAACGACCTGGTCTGCGCGGCGGTGCTGTCGGGCAACCGCAATTTCGAGGCGCGCATCCACCCCAACATCCGCGCCAACTTCCTGGCCAGCCCGCCGCTGGTGGTGGCCTATGCGATCGCCGGCACGATGCTGAAAGACTTCCGCACCGAGCCGCTCGGCAAGGGCCAGAACGGGCGGGACATCTACATCGGCGACATCTGGCCGACACACGACGAAGTGCAGGCGCTGATGAAACTGGCGATGGACGCGCCGACTTTCAAGCGCCTGTATGGCAACCTGGCCGAGGCGAATCCGATGTGGAAGAATATCTCCGCGCCATCCGGCCAGGTTTATAGCTGGCCGGAGTCGACCTATATTGCCGAACCGCCGTTCTTCGAAAAATTCTCGATGCAGCCCGCCCCGGTCGGCAACGTCTCCGGCGCGCGCATCCTGTGCATCTTCGGCGATTCGGTCACCACCGACCATATCAGTCCGGCCGGCAGTTTCAAGGCGACGTCGCCGGCGGGGAAATATCTGCAGGAACATGGCGTGGCGATCAAGGATTTCAACAGCTACGGCTCGCG
>CAZCKZ010000133.1:0-5555 GCA_964499395.1 uncultured Gallionella sp.
ACCAAACCCGGCAATCGCACGAAATGCAGAACCGCCGTGAATACCCATGGCCCTGGCTTCCTCCAGCAACCATTCGTACAGCGGCATATCCGAGTGATGCTGTTTTTCACTGGTGTAAAACGAAAGCAGGTACATGATCGCGCCCCCCAAAGGATATTATGCTTGCAGAAATTTGAACGTCTGGATACCCAGCACCGTCATCATCAGCGATCCGCCGAGATGGGTGAGTATGATCGCCGACCCCCACGCGTACTGACCGCGCAACAGCAGCGTGACGGTCTCCGCGGAAAAAGTGGAGAAAGTTGTCAGCCCGCCGAGAAAGCCGGTGATGACCAGCAGCCGCCATTCCGGCGACAGCCCCGGATAGTGCGAAAAAAAAGCCACCGCGAGGCCGATCAGGTAACCGCCGAGCATATTGGCAGCCAGGGTTCCAAGCGGCAGTTCCGGCAGCGCCGGATTCAGCCACATCCCCAGACCCCAGCGCAGGCATGCGCCGAATGCCGCACCGGTTCCGATGGCGAGAAAAGTGTAAAGCATCAATATGGCTCCGTTAAAATCCAGTCAGTCGTGAATCGCACCAATGTCATTCTACAACACGCACCAGCGCAAACCCCCCGCCCAGCGTGCGGAAGTTGGTGGTCTGCCCCTGATACAACCGCGCAACCACAAGCTGAATTTGCCCCGCATACACATAACAGCGCACATCATACTTAAGCGGCACCGCCTGGGCATCATCCACACACACCGCGCGCTCGCCCGGCGGGGCCAATTTCTGCGCAACATAGTCGCCATTCAATATCTCGGCAAACACACGCTTGGTCAGATTCATGCCGCGATAAGTGCCTTTGCTGCCGAAGCCGCTGTGTGGTTTGAAGAATAAACTTTTTCGCCCGGTCCAGAGTGCGGCCTCCATGTCGGGAGCCACTACAAAGGTGTGCGGGACACCGGTTTGCAGTGTCGCGATGTCGGCCTCGTCCGCTCCCAGCGCGCGCAGGGTCTGCTCGTCGGTCATACGCGCCAGATTGCGCTTGTCCGCGTATTTCGCGTGAGCGTGGGGATGCGGGGTCAATACCACCCGCCCGTTCTGGTATGCCTTGTCCAACACTGGATACTGCTGCAGCGAAAAATCGGTCAGGCGGTTGTACACCATGTCGATTTTTTCCTTGCCGAAGTACAAGCCGTCTTCACTCGTCTTCAACGATACGGGATCCAGGATATATACCGCCAACCCGTCGCGCTCCAGCATGCGTTTGGCCAGCAGGAATTCGGGATAGAGATATTGCTGTTCCGGATTCTCATCGACGATGGCGATATTCCTGAACGGCGCAGAACCGCGTTCCAGGCGCCATTCGTTGCGGAACATCGCGATGAACGCGGGTTCGAGATTCTCGATCGCACAGGTTTTGCCGGGCATCTCTGTATCGCGCTGGCTGCCGGCCAGAAATTCATTGAAAAACGCGCCACCCGCGTTGGAATTGATCTCGATCAGGTGCACGCCCTGTTCGTTGAGGTGGAAATCGTAGCCGAAGAACACGCCCTTGGCTTTCGGTTGTTTCCCGTCGTCAGACGGCAGCCAGCCTTCAAGCCCGACCACCCGCTCTACCGCCGCAATCACCTCGTACATCTTGCGCAGTTGCGCCGGGGAGATGAACACCGGCACTTCGGCAAACAGGTACGGGCAGCGCTCCATCACCAGACTATGCCAGTCTTCGCTCTGCGCCCGGCACGCATGGACAATGGCTTCCCGGTTCAATTCTGCCGAATGGCAATCGGCATTCAGATTTTCCGGCTCGATCATTTATTTTCCACCCAGCAATGCCGCTTTCAGATCGGCCTGCACGGCATGCGAACCGATCCATATCTTCAGCAACGCGCGGTGGAACATCTCCCCGACGATCGTGCCGTAAGTGACGCCATTCACGCTGATCTGCGTCCCGGCGCCGGGCACGTAATCCATTGCAATGAGGTCGCCCGAGTGCACATCTTCCACCAGATGAAAAATGTCGCTCATCTGCCTGATCTGGTCGTTCAGCATCGCCATTTCCGCTTTGGTATGGTTCGCCTCGATGGCCTCGATAAATGCATTCATGAATCTTTTTTCGCCCAAATCGCGCAGCATGTACAGCGCGATGCGCTGCGGCTCGTCTGCGGTGATGATCGCATCGGCGGAAGTCTGCTTTTGCGGCAGATACAGCGCCGCGACATACACCTTGAAGAAGAAACGGCTGCGCAAACCCGCGCCGTTCAGCATCAGAACCTGGTTACCGAGCGTGACGCTGTCCGCCGGCTTGACGCCCGCCACCTCCATCGCACTCGCGTTAAAGCTCAGCAGCACACAACAAACCAGCAACATTATTTTTTTCATTTTTGCTCTTTCAGTCCGGATAAATCATCAGGATTTCGGTTCGGGCCCGCTCCTACATAGCCTCGAATATTCCCGCAGCGCCCATCCCCGTCCCTATGCACATCGTCACCATGCCGTATTTCAGCTTGCGCCTTTTCATGCCGTGCAGCAGCGTCGCAACGCGTATCGCGCCGGTCGCGCCCAATGGATGACCCAACGCGATCGCGCCGCCGAGCGGGTTCACCTTGTCGCGATCCAGCCCGACATCCTGGATCACCGCCAGCGCTTGCGCGGCAAAGGCCTCGTTGAGCTCGATCCAGCCCATGTCGTCGAGATTCAATCCTGCCTGTTTCAGCACGCGCGGAATCGCTTCTTTCGGGCCGATGCCCATGATCTCCGGCGGCACACCGGCCACCGTGTAACCGACAAAGCGGCCGATCGGCGTCAGGTTGTAGCGCTTCAGCGCGGACTCAGAGCACAGCAGCACCGCGCCCGCGCCGTCCGACATCTGCGAGCTGTTGCCCGCAGTGACCGAGCCGCGCTGCGCGAACACCGTTTTCAGTTTCGCCAGCGCTTCCAGCGAGGTGTCCGCGCGCGGTCCCTCGTCCTGCGCCGCGTCGCGCCGGATGATTTTCACATCACGGCTCGCCAGATCGGGCGCGTGTTCGGCGATCGGGTAGGGCGTGATCTCATCCCTGAATTCGCCGTTCGCGGTTGCGTTGATCGCGCGCTGGTGGCTGGCCAGCGCGAATTCGTCCTGCGCCTCGCGCGACACTTTCCAGCGCTCGGCGACCTTCTCGGCGGTGATGCCCATGCCGAACGCGATGCCGAGATTCTCGTCATGCGCAAAGATCTCCGGATTAAACGCGATCTTGTTACCCATCATCGGCACCATGCTCATGCTCTCGGTGCCCGCCGCGATCATCACGTCCGCCTCACCGAGCCGTATCCGATCCGCCGCCATCGCGACCGCCTGCAAACCGGAAGAACAGAAGCGGTTCACCGTCACGCCCGGCACGCCGACCGGCAGCCCCGCCAGCAGCAGCCCGATACGCGCCACGTTCATGCCCTGTTCCGCTTCCGGCATCGCGCAGCCGACAATCACGTCGGCGATCTGCGCGGTATCGAGCGACGGCGCCTGCGCCAGCACGCTCTTCAGCACATGCGCGAGCAGGTCGTCGGGGCGGGTGTTGCGGAACATCCCGCGCGGCGCCTTGCCGACCGGCGTGCGTGTCGCGGCAACGATGTAGGCTTCCTGGACTTGCTTGCTCATGATGTTCACCTCTTCAATAATAAAGCGGCTAGCCGCCGATCGTTTCTGCTGAATCAACCGCCAAACTTCACGTTCACGCCGGTGAAGAACAGCAGGTCATTGGGTTTGATGGGTGCTTCAGCGAGACTGTCGTACCGGTCCTGCAACGACACTTTCAGGCTCATCGTATGGTTTATCGCAACCGACAGGCTGGCATCGAACGTCGCGCGGTATCCGCCATCGCTGTTCAGTCCATGGCTCGCCGTAAGGCGCTGCTTGAAGGTGGTCGAAGGTGTCAGCGTGTTCGTCGAGTCCTCGCCGATCATCGCTTCTGCCGAATTGAATTTGGTGCGGAGCTGGTTCCTGACCAGGACACCGGGATCGATATACTCGTCGCTGCGATAGGAGGCGCCGCCGAAGATATCCCATTGCGTATCGTCCGTATTGACCAGGTGGTAACCCAGGCCGAGGCTGGCCACGCTGCGCAGCCTCAGCAGCCTGATCACGTCGCGGCCGAAATCGAGCCCGGTAAAGCCGAACATCCTTTTCGAGAGGTTGTGGTCGTAACGCGCGCCCGCTGACCACTGGTTTGCCGTCGTGCCGGTCAGCCCTTTGCTTTCGGCGCGCGTGCCGAGCGCCTGTGCATATAGCGACCATTTGTTGCGGGCCGTCCTTCTGGTCGCATCCGCGGTCAGGCTCAGGCTCTGGCTCCGGGTGTTGCCTGCCGACAGGGTTACTGCCAGTCCGCCATTGGCACGCCACAAACCATCCTTGGGCGGCTCGTCCGCCAGTGCGCCCGGGCTGCAGACCGCCGCAGACAAGACCATCAAATTGACAGGGATGATTTTTCCGAGTGATGCTGACTTCATGTATTGAACTTCTCGGGACGTTTTGAAATTGTGTGACCTGCTCCTGCTGAAGCAATATACATTAATTCCGCAAGAAGCTCGAACCGCCTTCGCACAAAACCCGGCGCCTCGCATGGTTCTGCGGCTGATGCCAGGACGGGCATCTGCAGTTCTCATTGAATTCCCCGCAACAGGCGGCATGCAGATGAATTGCGCATCGCCATATCAGTGCAGCAAACCCGACAGCTTGCGCCGGTATTCCGAAACCAGCTCGCCCTGCCCGCCCAGCAGGTTGAACACGTCGAGCAGCGTCTTGCGCCCGATGTCGTCGCGGAATGAGCGATCCCGCCGCACGATCTCCAGCAGCTGGTCCATCCCCTCGGCGGCACGGTTAGCCGCGATCAGCACATTCGCGAGCCTGAACCGCGCCTCGAGATCGTTTTCGTTTGCGGCAATCGCGGCAGCAAGCGACGCTTCGCTCTCGGCTTCCTCCTTCATCTCCGCCAGCCTCACCTGCGCCTTGAGTTGCAGCACGCGCGCATCCTTCAGGATGTCGGGATCGCGCAAACTGTCGAGCAGGCGCTGCGCCTCGTCCGCGTTGTTTTGCGCCAGCAATATCTCCGCGCTATCCACGCGCACCACCTCGTTGTTCGGTTCCAGCCTGGCAGCCTCGGCCAGTTTCTGTAGCGCGCCGTCGAGGTCGTCCGCGTCCACCATGCGCTGTGCCTCGCGGCGCAATTCCTCGGCCGGGCTCGGGATGATCCTGTCCAGCCATTCGCGCACCGAACTCTCCGGCAGCGCCCCGGTAAATTCATTGACGATATTGCCGTCCACCATCGCCTTCACGGACGGAATGCCGCGCACCGCATAGCGCGCCGCGATCTCCTGATTCTCGTCCGAATTCACCTTGGCAAGCTTGAACTTCCCCTCATACTCCGCAGCCAGCTTTTCCAGGATCGGCTTGAGCACCTTGCACGGCGCGCACCACGGCGCCCAGAAATCGATCACCACCGGCTGCTTGAACGAGGCCTGAACCACCTGTTCCTCGAAATCGGCCTGACTCACATCCTGCGCACTCATTTCCCGCCCATCCTCATAGCAAATGGCCTCA
>CAZCKZ010000134.1:0-5541 GCA_964499395.1 uncultured Gallionella sp.
ATTTAATATTTTTAATCTGTTACAAAACCGGACATTGCTGAAATAAGCCGGATACATCGTTATGATTTAATTTTCCTGAACAAGTTGCAGCCATTGAACAACTCGGGACATTGTTTGTCGAACCGGCCGAGTCAGGAAATTGACAGGAGTCAGCTGATGAAAAAGCTATTGATCTTGTTTCTTGCAATGATATTCGTTTCTCCGGCATACGCCGATCGCGATCGCGGCGGCCATTACTGGCACGATGGCGGCCATCATGATGGCGGTTGGTGGCTGTTCCCGGCGTTGATCGGCGGAGCCATTTTTTATGACGTCACCCGGCCGCAACCGCCGGCTGTTTATGTCCAGCCTGCACCCGTGTACGCGCCAAATGTCGCGCCTGTCGTGCAGCAGTACTGGTATTTCTGTCCGGCTGCGAATGCCTATTATCCCTATGTTGCTACCTGCCCCGGCGGCTGGCAACCGGTACCCGCGACGCCACCCGCTGTCCCGGCCGCGCCGGTACAATGACAAGCGATTATCTGCCAACTGATTATCTTGAATGACTAAGGAGAAAAACATGAGTACCAAATGGTTTAGCATGACCGCTGCCGGTTTTGCGCTGGTTGTTCTGGCGGGCTGTGCGACGCAGCGTCCGACCGGCCCCACGGTTTCGGTGATGCCGGCACCGGGCAAGCCATTCGACGTGTTTACCGTGGAAGACCAGCAGTGCCGCCAGTATGCGAGCCAGGTGATCGCTTCGGAAGCCGGCGACAAGACCTCTGGAAATTTTGTCGGATCGGCGGCAGCGGGAACTGCGATCGGTGCAGTGGCGGGTAAACTGATCGGCGGCGACGAGGGCGCATCGGTCGGCGCCGGCGTGGGTTTCCTGGCCGGATCGTCGCAGGGCGCAAACCAGGCGGAGTACTCGACGCGAAGCGCGCAATGGCGTTACGACAACGCGTACAAGCAATGCATGTATGCCAAGGGCAACCAGGTCCCCGGCTACCAGTACCAGCCGCAGGTCCCACCGCCGCCACCTAACTATCCACCTCCGCCGCCTCCACCCGCGGACAGGTAACAGGGTCAGGCTGCTTGCAGGCCGTATTGCGGAAAGAACGATGTATTCATGGGAGCTGATATGAAAATCAGGCATATCCTCGCGATCAGCGGGCTGGTCGTTGCAACCCTGGCTGCGGGATCAACCACCGCCGCAGCGGATGAGATGCGCGGCGACCGGCATGATGGCGGGATGCGCGAAAGCGACCGTCAGGCCAGTGACTCGCGTGGCGGGAAAATGCGCCAGGAAGACCGGCGTGACGGCGACAGGCGCGGCGTGGCTGTGCGTCAGAATGATCGACGCGATGGCAACGTGCGTGGCAGGATTGTGCGCCAGGAAGACAGGCGCGAAGACAGGCGCGGCGACGATCGGCGGCGTGACGATGGCCGGCGAGACGAAACATGGTACGGCGGCGACTGGCGCGGCCCCAGGGGTCCGTGGCATGCGGACTTTCGCCACTTCGACCGGCACGACTTCGGCTTATGGCGCGGCGGAGTCTGGCACCACTCCTGGCACGATGGCCGCTATGGTTGGTGGTGGATCGCGGGCGGGGAATGGTTCTTCTATCCGCAACCGGTCTATCCCTATCCCGATCCTTATGACTATGTGCCGCTTCCGGCAGTCGTGGTACAACCGCCGCCACCCGAACCGCTCGCACCGCAACCGCAACAGTACTGGTATTACTGCGACGCGCCCCGGGGTTACTATCCCTATGTGACGACCTGTCCGGGCGGCTGGCGCGCGGTGCCGGCCACACCGCCATCCGCACCTGCTGCCGAGCCACCCGCTGCGCCGGCGCAATGATCAGCACGGCCCTGTATTCTGCGATGCGGGGTGGCTCCTACGATGCAGGGCGGGGGTCGGAGCCGTGATACGCTCCGCGATGATCCCGGTCGTGATGCATACGGCCGAAGCGATGATTGCGGTGCAGCATATGTTGAGCGGTCTGGTTCAGGATCTTGCGCTGATCTTCGGATAATGCGGCCTGCAATTTTGCGGTAGTGTCTGCGATCCGGGACAGCTTGCCCGCAAACTCGTTCGCCCGCTCGGCACGGAAGCGGGCGATGGTCGCCGCATCGGCATCCTTGCCAGGTCTCTTTGCATTTCCATCCGCCAGCATTTCGACCGATTTGGCAAAGTCTTCCCAGACGGGCTGTTGCGAGGCTTTGATTTCCAGCCGCTGTGCCAATCTGTCCAGCCGGGCCTGTAAATTCTCGTGCATCCGTTCATGGAATTGTTCCGGATTGATCCCGCTGCGGTCGACTTGCTGTTCGGGGGCGGCGATCGCGATCGACCGGAATGCGATAATCAGGATTGCACCGGTAACGACAGTGGCCAGCATGCCCAGCCTGGGATTGATACTAAGTGTTTTCATTTTGCGCTCCATTTGGAAAATCAGATTAATAGGGACAGCACATTCTGTCTTTCGTGAGAATGCATGCACAAATTATTCGAGGCGGGTAACCACGGTATGTCGACTTTGTAAGCGCCCCGACATTTTTGTATGCGCTTTGATACAGACGGATCGAAATCCGGCAGCGTTCAATGCTGAGCTTTCAATGTTGTCTGGGCAGGGTCAGCGTCGCAACCAGTCCGCCGCCCGGTGCATTTTCCAGCGTAACGTTGCCGCCTTGCTTCCTGGCCATGTCCCTGGCGATGGACAGCCCCAGACCGACGCCGCCCGAATGGCGGCTGCGCGATGAATCGAGCCGGTAAAACGGCGCAAACACCGATTCCAGTTTTTCCGGCGGAATGCCCGGCCCCGCATCGCGGATCGCAATCACAACCCGGTCGGCAGTCTCGCTCATCGAGATCGTTGCGCTTCCGCCGTAGCGCAGGGCATTCTCAAGCAGATTATTCAGGCAGCGGCGTATTGCAACCGGCTGCAGCCTGATCGGCTGAATCCTGCCGGTCACCGTGATCCGGTTGCCGTTGCCATTCGCATCTTCCGCCAGCGTATGCACCAGCGCGCCCAAGTCGAACAGACAGGCGGCCTCCGGCTGCGCATCGCCGCGCAGGTAATCGAGCGTGGTGTCGATGATGCTGGCCATTTCGTCGATATCGCCCTGCACATCGGATTTCAGGCCGGGCTCGGCAATCTTCTCCGCGCGCAGCTTGAGGCGGGTAAGCGGCGTGCGCAGATCGTGGGATACGGCTGCCAGAAAGCGGGTGCGCTCTTCCATCTGCTGCTTGATGCGGGCCTGCATCTGGTTGAATACCCTGGATGCCTGGCGCACTTCGGACGGGCCCGATGTCTCGTCGATCAGCGGACTGTTCAGGTTCCTGCCCAGTTCTTCTGCGGCATTTGCGAGCCGCCGGATCGGATAGGCCAGCCAGCGCGCCGCGATCCAGGACGTGAACGCGACCGCCGCCAGCCTGATCAGGAACACAAACAGCCTGAACGGATGATGCGGCTGGTGAAGGGGCAGCCGCTCGAAGCCGAGGCTGGCCAGGATCTCCCTGCCGGCGAAATAGCTGACCGACAGCATCACGAACAGCAGCACGAAGAGTCTTGCGAACAGCGAATCGGGGAAGGAAAATTTCATCGCGTCACTTTCGCGTCGAACAGATAGCCTTCGCCGCGCACCGTCTTGATCAGGGTCGGCGTCCGCGAATCGTCATTGAGCTTCTGGCGCACGCGGGAAACCAGGATATCGATGCTGCGGTCGAACAGGTCCATGTCCCTTCCCCGGGCGGAATCGAGCAGGAACTCGCGCGACAATATCCGGTTGGGGTGCTCGATGAACACGCTGAGCAAACGGAATTCCGCGTTGGAGAGCGGAATCACCAGATCTTTCGGCGACACGAGGTGGCGCATCAGGTAATTCAGACGCCATCCCATGAATTCGGCCTCGTTCTGGCCGTTGCGGGTTTCGCGGCTGCCGCGTGTCCTGCGCAGTATCGTCTGGATGCGGGCCACCAGTTCGCGGGGTTCGAATGGCTTCACGATGTAATCGTCGGCGCCCAATTCAAGTCCCACGACGCGATCCATCGCCTCGCCCCGTGCCGTAAGCATCAGAATCGGAATGTCCGATTCGGCACGCAGTTTTCTGCACAGCGACAGGCCATCCTCTCCGGGCAGCATCAGGTCCAGTATCACCAGGTCGAAAGTGGACTTGTTCAGCGCCTCGGCCATCGCTTTCCCGTCGGCAACGGCGACCACGGACATGCCGAAGCCGGACAAATAATCGCCCAGCAACTGGCGAATCTGGGCATCGTCGTCGACCATCAGAATAGATATCATTGCAGCCATTTCATCCTGGGGAATTTTTACCGTTCGTATTGACGAACACATGTTGCAAAACGATCAAGGTTTGATTATCGCCTTGCCAAGCCGGCATGATCATGTATTTGTGTATCGGAAAAATATCGCGTTTGTACAATTCACGTTACAAATACGCGCCCGGCCGCGGTCATTCTCAAAGAAATGACGGTGCGGAACAACTATAAAATTGCCTGCCGGCCGGATCAAGCCATCCATCCGATATCATTTCTTATTGCATACATCAGCTTTACAAGCATAGGGCGCATCACTATAATGCGCGCTCTTTCGAGGTACCGGGGGTATAGCTCAGCTGGGAGAGCGCTTGCATGGCATGCAAGAGGTCAGCGGTTCGATCCCGCTTATCTCCACCAAAAGAGCCTTTTAAAAGTCAAAGTCCCCATCGTCTAGAGGCCTAGGACATCGCCCTTTCACGGCGGTAACACGAGTTCGAATCTCGTTGGGGACGCCACATCACTCAAAAAGCCCGCGCAACAGCGGGCTTTTTGTTGCCTATTTGATTTATAGCCTATTATAAGTCTGCGTGATTCTGGCAATAGGTTGCACGGGTCATGCGGTGCGCCCCCGATTGGAAGTGTTATCAGGCGGTCTTCTTCGTAATGCATTGGGTTTCTATCGGTATATCCGTACTCGCGCATCTGCCACTTCTTGAGTTTGCCGGTGTAATGCGCAGGCGGACGTATCGTTTTGATGTATTCCTTCACATATTTGGCCAAGTGAAGATATTATTGATGAGCGGTATATGGCGGGCAATAACTGACTGTTGAAGCATATTTTTTGACCGAAATCCATTTTGATACCGGCCCAGGATGAGATACTACGGCAGGATAGGTTGCTTAACGATGAGGTAAAATCGACAAAGTTGGAGGAGTTTGTTCGTAGTGGCTGTTTTAGTTTGCTCGCGCCACTCGCAAATGAAGAGAAATTAAATGGGACAGAGATAATGGAACAAAATAAATCGAGTAATATCGTCTGGCACCATGCCTCGGTGACACGCGAACGACGCGAGACATTGAACGGACATCGTAGTGCGATGTTGTGGTTTACAGGCCTTTCCGGTGCGGGTAAGTCCACTCTTGCACATGCAGTCGAGGAGCAACTTTATCAAATGGGTTGTCGCACTTTTACGTTCGATGGTGACAATGTGCGGCACGGGCTTTGTTCGGATCTGGGATTTTCAGCGGAAGACCGTGTCGAGAATATCCGCCGTATCGGAGAA
>CAZCKZ010000135.1:0-5524 GCA_964499395.1 uncultured Gallionella sp.
AACGGACCAGGAAATATCCTGGACGGTCTCTCGTTGCTGCAGGGACAATTCGGCCGTCGCATTTCCAACCGGTAAAAGCATCCCGCCTGCGGCAAGCAAAACAAAAATGTATTTAGTCATTTTCATAGCTGATATCCGCCCTGCATACTGATTATCATTTTTGACCGTAGTTGTTCGCAACTATATGCAACTATTTTACGGGGCCGGATATCCGCTCGGCCGACTGTACGGTGTTCGCCACCAGCATGGTGATGGTCATCGGGCCGACGCCGCCCGGGACGGGTGTGATCCAGGCGGCTACTTCTTTGGCTGCTTCGAAATCCACGTCGCCGCACAGCTTGCCATTCTCATCGCGGTTCATGCCCACGTCGATCACCGCAGCACCCGGTTTGATCATGTCGCCGGTGATCATCTTCGCGCGGCCGGTGGCGACGACGAGAATGTCGGCATCGCGGGTGAACCTGGCCAGGTCGACGGTCTTGGAAGTGCAGATCGTGACAGTGGCGTTGGCCTGCAACAGCAGTAGCGCCATCGGCTTGCCGACGATGTTGCTGCGCCCCACCACGACGGCGTGCTTGCCTTCGATGGAAACGCCGCTCTTTTCCAGCAGCTTCATGCAACCGTAGGGTGTGCAGGGCGCGAAGCGCATGTTGCCGGTGACCAGCGCGCCGACGTTCACCGGATGAAAGCCGTCCACGTCCTTGTCCGGGCTGATGGCCTCCAGCACCTTGTTGCTGGCGATGTGCTTGGGCACCGGCAGTTGCACCAGGATGCCGTGGATCTTCGGGTCGCGATTCAAGTCGGCAATCTTCGCCAGCAATGCGGCTTCCGGGATGTCGGCGGGCATCACGATGTGTTCCGAATGTAGTCCCAGTTCGGCGCAGGCTTTCACCTTGTTCGCGACATACACCTTGGATGCGGGGTCTTCGCCGACGATGATGACTGCCAGCCCCGGTGTGGTGCCGCGCGCCTTCAGCGCATCGGCGCGCACCTTCCATTCGGCGCGTACTTCCTGCGCGATTGCCTTGCCGTCGATGATCTGTGCAGTCATGGTGGTCTCCTGGCAGCTTAGAATTGCGGCTTTTCTGGGGCACTCTGGAAATTATCGACACCCAGCATGATTTCCTTGCGGGCTTCTTCTATGCCTTCCCAGCCGCCTATCTTCACCCACTTGTTGGGCTCAAGATCCTTGTAGTGCGCGAAGAAATGTTCGATTTGCTTGAGCACGATGGGGGGCAGCTCCGTATAACTCTTCAGCCCGCGATACAGTGTCGATAGCTTGTCGACGGGAACGGCCAGCACCTTCGCATCCTGGCCCGACTCGTCTTCCATCTTCAATACCGCAAGCGGTCGGCAGCGCACCACCACGCCGCTGTTCAGCGGAACCGGGGTAATGACCAGCACATCGACCGGATCGCCGTCGTCGGACAGCGTGTGCGGAATGTAGCCGTAGTTGCAGGGGTAGTGCATCGCCGTGTTCATGAAGCGATCCACGAAGATTGCCCCGGATTCCTTGTCCACTTCATATTTCACGGGCTCGCCGTGTTGCGGAATTTCGATGACGACGTTGAAATCGTCGGGGAGGTTCTGTCCGGACGGGACTTTGTTCAAACTCATTATGCTGCGCCTTCCTGGGTTGATTTCGGGTAAAAAGGAAAGGCGCGAATTGTAGCATAGCGCCTGTCCCGGCGACCGATGCAGCTACGGGTCGCCGACGGGAAGCCAAGCATCCACTTTTCAACCCGCTTCTAAATATTTTCTGCCCTTAAGCGATACTTAAGATTGGTCTTCTATCTTGCACGCCTCGCAGTGCAACTAAAGAAGATCAATATGTTTCGCTTGCTTCATGTTCTTGTTTTGCTGTTTGTCGCTGTCTTTGGACTGATATCGCTCACTGCGCTGGCGCAAACGCCCGACGAAGTACTCGCGGTCATCCAAAGCGATGCCCAGGCAAACAACCCTGCTTTCCAGGGATTCTCTTCCGCGCGCGGGGAAAGTTTCTTCAAGCAGACCCACGGCAATGAATTGAGCTGTTCTGCCTGCCATACCGGCAATCCGGCCGCGACCGGCAAACATGCCAAGACCGGCAAGGCCATTCAGCCGCTGGCGCCTGCCGCGAATGCGAAACGGTTCACCGATACCGCCAAAGTGGAAAAGTGGTTCAAGCGCAATTGCAACGATGTGCTGGACCGTGTCTGCACGCCGCAGGAAAAAGGCGATGTGCTCGCGTATTTGCTGACCATCAAAAACTAAAGAAGCTGCCATGTTATCCAATAACCGTAAATTTCTCCGCACGATCGCCATAGCCGCAGTGCTGATGGAGGTCATGATGCCTGTCGCCATGGCTGAACAGGATGACGGAGAACGCAGCAACAAATATATGACCACTGCCGCCAACGCGAAGTGGAAAGCGGAATGCGGAGCTTGCCACGTGAACTATCCGCCGAATCTGCTACCCGCCAAATCGTGGCGTGTGCTGATGTCCGGGCTCGACAAGCACTTTGGCAGCGATGCCAGCCTGGATGCGGCGACTGCACGCGAGATAAGCGGTTTTCTCGAACAGAATGCAGGCAGTGAGATGTTTGCGTCCCAAATGTTTGTATCAAGGGGAAAGCCGGTGCTGCGCATCACGGAAACACGCTGGTTCAGGAACAAGCATGACGAAGTGTCGCAACGCGATTGGGACAGCCCGAAGGTAAAAAGTCCGGCCAATTGCACGGCCTGTCACGCGCAGGCAGAGCGCGGTGATTTCAACGAGGACAACGTCAGGATACCCAATTAATCGATTAACAGGAGGACATCATGGGCGAACAAAGACTGGTTTGGGACATCCCGACACGGGTCTTTCACTGGCTGCTGGCAGTTTCATTTGCCGGTGCTTTTCTGACCGCGGAGTCGGAGCGTTATCGCGATATTCATGTGGTGCTCGGTTACACCTTGCTGGGTTTGATCGCGTTCAGGCTGTTGTGGGGCTTTGCCGGTTCGCGCTATGCACGATTCCGTTCGTTCCTGTTCAAGCCGGCAGAGATAGTCGCCTATGTTGCTGCGCTGGCCAGGGGCAAGCCCGCGCATTATGCGGGACATAACCCG
This sequence comes from uncultured Gallionella sp., assembly GCA_964499395.1. Lineage (GTDB taxonomy): Bacteria > Pseudomonadota > Gammaproteobacteria > Burkholderiales > Gallionellaceae > Gallionella. The sequence goes on from CAZCKZ010000135.1 coordinate 3,091, forward strand.
GCCGGAAGTGTGGCGGTCTTTGCGCTGTTGGCGCTGGGCATCGCATCCGGCGTGACCGGGGTAGTGGTGTTCCAGGATGCCGGTGGCGATACGCTGGAAGAGTTGCATGAAGTGTTGTCTAACGCGATGCTGGGCGTAGTGGCGCTGCATATTGCAGGGGTACTGGTGAGCAGCTTGCTGCATCGCGAGAACCTGGTGCGCGCGATGATCACCGGCCGCAAGCCTGCCCGGCCGAATGAAGGTATCCGGCGTTCCCATGCCGTGATGGGTGTCATAATGGTCGCGTTGACCGTGGCATTCTGGCTTGGCTATCCGGCCACCGGTCTGATGCAAAGCAACGATATTGTGTTGCAGTCCGGGCAGCGCGGTGACCATTGAAACCGGTCCGGGTGAAGGAGCGATATGCGCGTATTGGTGATCGAAGACGATGCCTTGCTGGGCGATGCGATCCAGGCCGGCCTGAAGCAGTCCGGCTATGCCGTGGACTGGATGAAGGACGGCGTGTCGGCGGACCAGGCGCTCGGTACCGAGCCTTATGCCGCTGTGGTGCTGGACCTGGGGCTGCCGCGCATGTCCGGGCTGGAAGTGCTGCGGCGCTTGCGCAGCCGCAATGTTCCGACGCCGGTATTGATCCTGACCGCGATGGATACGGTGGATGACCGCATCAGGGGACTGGATGCCGGCGCGGACGACTACCTGGTCAAACCGTTTGATATGGGCGAACTGACTGCGCGCCTCCGCGCGCTGGTGCGCCGCGCCGCCGGCACGGCTGCCCCGGTACTCAGGGTCGCCGGTGTCGAACTGGAACCGGCAGCGCATAGTGTGGTTTTCCGCGATCATGCCGTCGAGCTTCCCGCCAAGGAATTTGCCGTGTTGCATGCCCTGATGCTCAACGCGGGGAGGGTGTTGTCGCGCGCCCAGATCGAGGAACAGCTGTATGCATGGGGCGAGGAAGTCGAGAGCAATGCGGTCGAAGTGTATATCCACCGTTTGCGCCGCAAGCTGTTTCCCGAATTGATCGAAACCATCCGCGGCGTGGGCTACCTGATACCGGCCAAAAAGCATGCAGACGCCGACCCTGCGCTATGAAAGGAATGGCTGAAATGCACCGTCATGGTTCGTTGAAACGCCGCCTGCTGGCGCTGGCTCTGGCGACTGTCGTGGTGGTCTGGATCGGAACCGCTGCGTTTACCTATTACGATGCGCGCCATGAATTCGACGAGATACTGGATGCGCATCTCGCCCAATCCGCTTCTTTGCTGGTCGTCCAGTCGCACGATCTAGGCGAGGTCGAAACGGAGCATGCGCCGTTGCTGCACAAATATTCCCGCCGTGTCGCGTTCCAGGTGTGGGAGGCGGGGCATGTGCTGCGCCTGCATTCCGCGAATGCGCCATCGCAACCGCTGGCCGACCGCGAGCAGGGTTTCAGCGACAGCGTCATCGACGGCATCCACTGGCGGGTGTTCAGCACCTGGGATGAATCCGGCGAAAACCTGATCCATGTGGCGGAACGCAGCGAAGTGCGCGACGAACTGGCAGGCGGTATTGCGGGCAATCTGATGAAACCGCTGTTGATCTCGCTGCCGTTGCTGGCGATCCTGCTGTGGGTGGCCGTGACGCGCAGCCTGCACCCGTTGGTCAGGTTGACCGGCGAAGTTGCGCGGCGCGAACCGGACAGCCTCGCACCGCTCGATGCGGGAAGCGCGCCGCGCGAAGTGGTGCCGCTGATCGAACGGCTCAACCGGTTGTTCGTGCGCATCGAGGCTTCGCTGCAGAAAGAACGGCGCTTTACCGCGGATGCGGCGCACGAATTGCGCACGCCGGTGGCCGCGATCAAGGCACAGGCACAGGTGGCGCGCGCAGCCACTGGCGACGAGGAGCGTATCCGCGCGCTGGACAACGCGATCCTCGGCTGCGACCGCGCCACACACCTCATCGAGCAGCTGCTGACCCTGGCGCGCGTCGATACCCTGGGCGAAGAAGCGATCGAATCCTGCCCACTCAGGACGATTGCCGCAGAAGTGATTGCCGCCATCGCACCTTCTGCAATGGAACGGGGTGTGCGCATCGAATTGAGGGAAGGCAATGAAATGACGGTGCGCGGCAATCCGGTGCTGCTGCGGATATTGCTGCGCAACCTGATCGACAATGCCGTGCATCACACTCCTTCTGGCACATCGGTGTGGGTCGATGTCAGCGGCGAATCGGGAAGGATCAATTTGTCGGTCAGCGATAACGGTCCCGGCATCCCGGAAGCAGATCGGGTCAGGTTGGCGGAACGGTTCTACCGCCCTTTGGGCACCAGTGCCAGCGGCAGCGGATTGGGTCTGTCGATCGTGAAGCGTATTGCCGAAACGCATGACGCTGCTTTGCATGTCGAATCACAGGAAGCAGGGAAAGGTCTGCGGGTCACGGTTATGTTCAAGTCATGAGA
>CAZCKZ010000136.1:0-5447 GCA_964499395.1 uncultured Gallionella sp.
AACTATGCCAAGGGCGACCTCGCCGCACAGGAGCGCGCCAAGCTGAAACAGGAAGCCACCAACAAACTGATGGACGCGCGCAACGAACGCATTGCACGCATCGAACGCGAACGCGCGGAGGCGATGGCACGACGCAAGGCGGCGCGCGAAGCGAAAGAGCGCGCCGCAAAACAGGCCGCTGCAACAGAGGCCGCATGAACCCCATCGCCCATTCACCGCACGCGCACGCACCGGTTTCCATCGGCAATGTGATGGCAACGGTAATGGTCGCGCTCACGCCGGCCACACTGCTGGGTTTCTGGTTGTACGGCTTGCCTGCGATCAATCTGTGGGCGGTGTCGCTGATCGCCGCGATCGCCGGAGAATCCTTCATATTGCAACTGCAGGGACGCGCAGTGCGGCCCGCACTGATGGATGGTTCAGGCATCCTGACCGCATGGCTGCTGGCGTTGTCGTTGCCGCCGCTGGCGCCGTGGTGGATCGCCGTGCTGGGCAGCCTGTTCGCCGTTATCGTCGGCAAGCAGATATTCGGCGGCCTGGGGCAGAATGTGTTCAATCCGGCAATGGCAGCGCGCGTCATGCTGCTGATTTCATTCCCGCTGGAGATGACCTCCTGGGCCGCACCCGCACCGCTGGGTTCGGCGCGTGCACCGGGTTTTCTGGAAAGTCTGCGCATCACTTTTCTGAGCCAGCATATAGACGGCATGGCCAGCGCTTCGTTGCTGGGCCATGTGAAAACCGAACTCACGCGCGGAATCGGGCTGGATCATTCGTTATCCGGCTACTTCGAGCCGCTCGATGCGTTATGGGGAAGCCGCACGGGCAGCCTGGGCGAGACGGCGGCTTTGCTGCTGCTGGCAGGCGGGCTGTTCCTGATCGCGCGGCGCATCATCACATGGCATGCACCGGTCGCGATGCTGCTCGGCGTGGCTGTGCCCGCGCTGCTGTTCAATACGATCGATGCGAATCATTACGCCGGGCCGCTGGTCCATCTGCTGAGCGGCGGGCTGATGATGGGCGCATTTTTCATCGTCACCGACCCGGTGACTTCGCCCAACACGGCAACGGGGCAATTCATCTTCGGGCTGGGTTGCGGCCTGCTGACCTGGATCATCCGCACCTGGGGCGGATATCCCGAGGGCGTGGCGTTCGCCGTGATGCTGATGAATGCCGCCACGCCGCTGATCGATCAATACGTCAAGCCGCGCATCTATGGCCGCGACCGCAAGGGTACCGCGTTGCCAGTGAAGAAGGAGATGTGAGATGAGGCTGGAAGAGTTGCGCGGCAAGCTGGGCTACCAGGGGCTGCTGCTCGGCGGAGCGGCGCTGTTGACCAGCGCGGCACTGGCGTTTGCCTCGCGAGCCACCGAGGCGGACATCCGCGCAGCCGAAGCGGCAGACCTCAAACAATCGCTGACACAGGTATTGCCGGGTGAATACGACAACGATCTGCTCAAGGACACCGTCACGCTGCCGGGAAAAGACGGCAAGGTGCTGGTGTATCGCGCGCGCCGCGCCGGCAGGATCGAAGCGGTGGTGTACCGCGTGATCGGCCACGGCTACGGCGGCGCCATCGTGTGCGTGATGGGCGTGTCGCGCGAGGGCAGGATACTGGGAGTGCGCGTCATCAAGCATACCGAGACGCCGGGGCTGGGCGACAGGATCGAAACGGACAAGAGCAACTGGATATATTCTTTTACAGGCAAGTGGCTGGGCGATCCGCCCGCGGATAAATGGGCGGTAAAAAAAGACGGCGGGGTGTTCGACCAGTTCGCCGGCGCAACCATCACACCGCGCGGTGTGGTCAAGGCCGTAAAGGGCGGGCTGGAATTCTTTGCCCGGGAGAGATCCGAACTGCTCGATGAAAAGCCGGTACAGGGAGCAAAACCATGAACGAAAAATATGCGCGCATCACCCGCGAAGGATTGTGGGACAACAACGTGGTGTTCGCGCAGATGCTCGCGTTGTGCCCGACGCTGGCGGTGACCAGCAGCGCCACCAACGGCCTGGGCATGGGACTGGCGACCACGGCTGTGCTGTTGCTGTCGAACATGATCATTTCCAGCGTGCGCCATCTGGTCAGCACGGAAGTGCGCATCCCGGTGTATATCGTGCTGATCGCGACGCTGGTGACGCTGGTGGACATGGGGTTGAATGCATGGGCGCATGAGTTGCACAAAGTGCTGGGCCTGTTCATTGCGCTGATTGTGGTGAACTGTGCCATCCTGGGCCGTGCTGAGGCATTCGCGTCCAAATCCAGTGTGGCCGATTCGGCACTGGACGGGCTGATGATGGGGACAGGTTTCACGCTGTCGCTGATGGTGATCGGCGGCGTGCGCGAGATCCTCGGCAGCGGCACACTGTTTGCCAACGCACATCTGTTGCTGGGCCCGGCCTTCGCTTTTCTGGAGACCACCATCGTGCCCGGATACAAGGGATTCCTGCTGATGATCCTGCCGCCAGGCGGTTTCATGGTGGTGGGTTTTTTGCTGGCCGCCAAGCGGGTGATCGACCGCCGCCGTGTTTCGCCTGCGGAAGAGGCGCCGGTCGCGGTGCCTGTAGCCGGTTGCCATTAGGGGGTATTCATGCAAGTCGGCATCGCCTATTCCGAACCAGCGCAGCAGTTATGGCTGCGTATTGAAGTGCCGGAGGGATCCACAGTACTCAATGCCATTGATCTGTCCGGCATTCTGCGCAAGTTTCCCGAAATAAATCTGGAAACGCATCAGGTCGGTATTTTTGGCAAGGCAACCAATCTGGACGCATTGCTCAAACCGGGCGACAGGGTGGAAATATACCGCGCGATCACCGCCGATCCCGCGACGGTGCCCCGCCGTCAGATGGCCGAAGATGATGACGATGATTGAACGGCCGGGAATGTCCAAAGCGCCGGGAATGCCCAAAGCGTAAGCGTATTCAGCCCGGATCGCGCCGGCTGCAATATCCAAAAATTCTTGCGCATGAAATAAAAGCGTCTATAGTTATCATCTATGGAACGCCTATCCATCATGCGCACGTTGTTATTCAGCCTGCTGTTGTTCGGCTTGGCGGGGGGCGCGGCTGCGGCCCAGCCCACGGTGGTGGTGCTCGCCGTAGACGGCGCGATCAGCCCGGGTTCGGCTGACTACGTGGTGCGCGGACTGAACTCTGCCGCAGAGGAACATGCTGAATTGGTCGTGCTGAAGATGGACACGCCGGGCGGTCTGGACACGGCGATGCGCCAGATCATCAAGCAGATCATTTCCTCGCCGGTTCCGGTTGCCGCTTTCGTCGCACCCGAGGGCGCGCGGGCCGCGAGTGCGGGCACCTATATCCTCTACGCCAGCCACATCGCGGCGATGGCCCCGGCCACCAATCTGGGCGCTGCCACACCGATCAATATCGGCATCGGCGGCATCGACGGCCAGCCAGAAAATCAGCCGCAGGACGGCGGCAAGGGCAAGAAAAAGAGTCCGCTGCCCGCTCCGGGTTCCACGCTGCAACACAAACAGATCAACGATGCCTCGGCGTATATCCGCAGCCTGGCACAGATGCGCGGCCGCAATGCCGAGTGGGCCGAGCAGGCGGTGCGCGAGGCGGTGAGCCTGTCCGCGAACGAGGCGCTGAAACTCAATGTCGTCGATGTGATCGCGCGCGATGTGCCCGAACTGCTGAAGAAACTGGACGGGCGCAAGGTGAATGTGCTGGGCGTCGAGCGCACCCTGGATCTGAAGGGTGCGAACATCGTCACGATGGAGCCGGACTGGCGCAGCCGTCTGCTGTCCGTGATTGCGGACCCGAGCATCGCCTACCTGCTGATGCTGGCGGGCATCTTCGGCCTGTTCTTCGAATTTTCCAATCCGGGTTTCGTGTTGCCGGGCGTGATCGGCGCGATCTCGCTGCTGCTCGCGCTGTTCGCGTTCCAGATGTTGCCGGTGAACTATGCGGGACTGGGCCTGATCATACTGGGGATCGCATTCATGGTCGCCGAGGTGTTCATACCCAGCTTCGGGGTGGTCGGCATCGGCGGCGTGGTCGCGTTCGTGATCGGCTCGGTACTGCTGATCGATACCGATATGCCGGGATTCGGCATCCCATGGACGTTGATCGTGCCGGTTGCGCTTGCCAGCGCGTTGTTCATCTTCTTCGTGGCAGGCATGGCAGTCAAATCATGGAAGCGGCCGGTGGTGAGCGGACGCGAGGAATTGATCGGCAGCAGCGGGGAGGTGCTGGAAGATTTCGATGGCAGGGATGGCTGGGCGCGGGTGCATGGCGAAACCTGGCGCATCAGATGCAAACAGCCGTTGCGGCAGGGGCAGAAGATCAGGGTGTTGAGCATGGACGGGCTGATCTTCGACGTGGAGCCCGAGGACGCAAGCCATGAATAGATCCGTGCCGGTTGGCAAATACAATCAAGGAGAACGATATGGTATTCAATTTTAGTTTTGGCACTTTTGTGATCCTGCTCGTGCTGCTGGCGTTCGCGAGCATACGCATACTGCGCGAATACGATCGGGGCGTGGTGTTCACGCTCGGTCGGTTCTGGAAGGTGAAAGGCCCGGGCCTGGTGCTGATCATTCCCGGCATCCAGCAGATGGTCAGGGTGGGTTTGCGCACGGTGGTGATGGATGTGCCCAGCCAGGACGTGATCTCGCGCGACAACGTTTCGGTCAAGGTCAACGCTGTGGTGTATTTCCGCGTGGTCGACCCGGAGAAGGTGATCATCCAGGTGGAGGACTACCTTAATGCAACCAGCCAGCTGGCGCAGACCACGTTGCGCTCGGTGCTGGGCAAGCACGAACTGGACGACATGCTCGCCGAGCGCGAGCGGCTCAACATCGACATCCAGAAGTCGCTGGATGCACAGACAGATGCATGGGGAATCAAAGTCTCCAATGTGGAAATCAAGCACGTGGATATCGACGAGACCATGGTGCGGGCGATCGCGCGGCAGGCTGAGGCGGAACGCGAACGGCGCGCCAAGGTGATCCATGCGGAGGGCGAGCTGCAGGCGTCGGAAAAACTGCTGCAGGCAGCACAGGTGCTGGCGCAGGAACCGCAGGCGATCCAGCTGCGTTATCTGGAAACGCTGACCGTGATCGGTGCAAACAACAATACGACCGTGGTGTTCCCGGTGCCGATCGACCTGGTCAAGATGATTACCGAGCACTCGCTCGGCAAGCTCGCAAAATCAGAGCAGGGGTAAAAGCGGAGTAGCAGGGTTCACGCCGGGATCGTTTGCTGCTTAGCGGCGACCGTGCCGCGGCAACCGGCACTGATCCATTCCAGCCATTCCGTCATGCCTGCACCGCTGCTGGCCGATACGCGGATCACCCGTATCTGCGGATTGACGCGGCGCGCATTCGCCTCGGCCAGATCGGCATCGAAATCCAGGTGCGGCAGCAGGTCGCATTTGCTGAGCAACATCAGGTCCGCGGCGCGGAACATGTCGGGATATTTGAGCGGCT
>CAZCKZ010000137.1:0-5339 GCA_964499395.1 uncultured Gallionella sp.
TGTTGTGTTCCTCGATACCGGTCGCGATTGCGAAGATGTTGGGGTCGAAGATGATGTCTTCGGGCGGGAAACCGACCTTGTTCACCAGAATGTCATAGCTGCGCCTGCAGATCTCGGTCTTGCGCTGATAGGTGTCGGCCTGGCCCTGTTCGTCGAATGCCATCACCACGGCCGCAGCGCCATAGCGGCGCACCAGGGTGGCGTATTTGATGAAGTTGTCCTCGCCTTCCTTGAGCGAAATGGAATTGACCACCGGCTTACCCTGCACGCACTTCAGCCCGGCCTCGATGATGCTCCACTTGGAGGAGTCGATCATCAGCGGCACTCTGGAAATGTCCGGTTCGGAGGCGATCAGGTTGAGGAATTTCACCATCGCGGCCTCGCCGTCCAGCATGGCCTCGTCCATGTTCACGTCGATTAACTGCGCACCGGTTTCAACCTGCTGCTTGGCGACTTCCAGCGCTTCGTCATACCGGCCTTCGAGGACCAGGCGTTTGAACTTGGCCGAACCGGTGACGTTGGCGCGCTCGCCGACATTGACGAACAGCGAATCGTCGCCGATGTTGAACGGCTCCAGCCCGGACAATCGGCACTTGGGTTCGATGTCGGGGATGTTGCGCGGCGGCACGCCGCGCAACGCATCGGCGATGGCCTTGATATGCGCAGGCGTGGTGCCGCAGCAGCCGCCCGCGATGTTGAGGAAGCCGCTGGTGCCAAACTCTTTCACCACTTTGGCGGTGTATTCCGGGGTCTCGTCGTAGCCCGTTTCCGACAACGGGTTGGGCAGGCCGGCATTGGGGTGCGCGCTGACATAGACGCTGGCCACGCGCGACAATTCTTCCAGATAGGGACGCATCAGATCGCCGCCCAGTGCGCAGTTCAGCCCGATGGACAGCGGCCTCGCATGGCTCAGCGAATTCCAGAATGCCTCGGTGGTCTGGCCGGACAGCGTGCGTCCCGATGCATCGGTGATGGTGCCGGAGATCATGATGGGCACGCGTACTTTGTGCTGTTCGAAATACTGCTCGATCGCGAACAGTGCGGCCTTGGCATTGAGCGTGTCGAATATGGTTTCCACCATCAGGATATCCGCGCCGCCGTCGAGCAGGCCGCGTATTGCCTCGGTATAGCCGCTCACCAGTTCATCAAAGCTGATATTGCGGAAGCCCGGATCATTCACGTCCGGCGAAATCGAGGCGGTCTTGGTGGTCGGGCCCAGTACGCCGGCAACGAAGCGCGGTTTGTCGGGTGTCTTTGCCTCGAATTCGTCGCACACGCCGCGCGCCAGCTTCGCGCCGGCCAGATTCAACTCGTAGGCCAAGTCGACCATGTCGTAATCGTCCAGCGATGCCGCGGTGGAATTGAACGTGCAGGTCTCGATGATGTCCGCGCCCGCCGCCAGGTATTCCGCGTGGATGCCGCGGATGATATGCGGCTGGGTCAGCAGCAGCAGGTCGTTGTTGCCTTTGACATCGACCGGGTGGTCGGCAAAGCGCCTGCGCTCACCGCTGTAATCGCCGTACGGCAGCGTGCCGCGATAATGCTCCTCGGTCAGCTTGTAGCGCTGGATCATGGTGCCCATCGCGCCGTCAAGGATCAGGATGCGTTGCCGCAGGAGTTTTTCGATATGGTGAGGCGCGTGGCTCATGGTGCCCTGTCCAGATAACGGGCGCGAATTTTACCACGCGCCTATCTGGGCAAGTGATCGGATAAAGGCGTTGAATCCGCCATTTGACCATATCGACAGGATGGTCTTTAACCGGTATATTGCATTTTCATCAGCACGCAATCAGTGGGCTGGCCTCCTGTAACTCATCTAACCAGAAAGAATTTCATGGGCAAAGAATTGGTATGGACACCGGATTTGGACACGGGCATTGGTGTTATCGACAAACAGCACCGAAGGATTGTGGATTACATCAACCAGCTTCACGATGCGCGTACCAGCGGGCATAAACGCGAGGATATCGGCCTGGTGCTTGATGAGTTGGTGGATTACACGCTTTCGCATTTCACTTTTGAAGAAAGCATGCAGGAAGAGGCGAATTATCCTTTTTTCAAGGCGCACAAAAAGGTCCATGAGCTGTTTGTAAAACGCGTGGGTTATTTTCAGGAAGAATTCAAATTGGGCAAGGATGTTTCTGAAGAATTAAATAACTTGCTGGTTACCTGGCTGCTTAACCACATCAAGCGTGACGATGCGGACTATGTGGCATCCGTGAAGGCTAATCTGGAAGAGCATGGATTTACGGAAAAGAAAAAGGGCTTCTTCAACAGGCTGTTCGGATAAACGCGTCAGAAATTAAGCCTGCGATACTGCACCGCCTCGGCGATATGTCTTGTCAAAACGGTATGTTCGCCTTCCATGTCTGCGATGGTGCGCGCCACCTTGAGCACGCGATGATAGGCACGTGCCGAAAAGTTGAGGCGGCTGATGGCCTGTTGCAACAGCGCGATGCCCTGCTCCTCGGGCGTGCACAATGCATCAATCTCGGTGACTGAAAGTTGCGCATTGGGTTTGTTCTGGCGCGCGAGTTGACGCTGGCGCGCAATCTCGACACGCGCTTGCAGGTCGGTGCTGGCTTCACCATCCGCCTTGTTGATCAGGTCATCCTGCGGCACCGCGGGCACCTCGATCTGGATGTCGATGCGATCCAGCAACGGGCCGGAGATCTTGCTGCGGTAGCGCGAAATCTGATCCGGGGTGCAACGGCACTTCCCGTTGTAATGTCCAAGATAGCCGCACGGGCAGGGGTTCATCGCGGCGATCAGTTGAAATTGCGCCGGAAAATCCGCGCGGCGTGCAGCACGGGAAATGGTGATACGTCCCGATTCCATCGGTTCGCGCAATACCTCCAGCACGCTGCGGTCGAACTCAGGCAACTCGTCAAGAAACAGCACGCCATGCAACGCCATGGAGATTTCACCCGGGCGCGGATTGCTGCCGCCGCCGACCAGTGCCACGCCGGAAGCAGTATGGTGCGGCGCGCGATATGGGCGCGTCTTCCACTTGGCCACATCGAAATTGCCATCAAGCGATTGCAGTGCCGCGCTCTGTAGCGCCTCGCCCTCGGTCATTTGCGGCAGGATGCCGGGGAAGCGTGCCGCGAGCATGGATTTTCCGGTGCCGGGCGGGCCCATCATCAGCATGCTGTGGCCGCCTGCGGCAGCGATCTCCAGCGCGCGCTTGGCCTGAGTCTGCCCTTTCACTTCGCGCATGTCAGGATAGCGGGGCTGTATGGTTTGCGGCTGGCTGATATAGGGCGCGATGGGTTCCCGTCCGGTGAGATGTGCAGCCACCTGCAAAAGCGATTGCGCCGCATACACGGTTGCGTCTTCCACCAGCGCGGCTTCGGCGGCATTTGCCTGGGGAAGGATGAAGGCATGGCCGCTGTTGACGGCGCGATAAGTCATTGCCAGCGCGCCGCGTATCGGGCGCAACTCTCCAGTCAGCGCGAGTTCGCCGGCGTATTCGTATTCGCCAAGTTTGTCGGCGGGGATTTGCCCGGTTGCGGCGAGGATGCCGAGCGCGATGGGCAGATCGAAGCGCCCGCTTTCCTTGGGCAGGTCGGCCGGAGCAAGATTGACGGTGATACGGCGCGCGGGAAAATCGAACTGGCAGTTTTGCAGTGCGGCGCGCACGCGATCCTTGCTTTCCTTGACTTCGGTTTCAGGCAGACCCACGATCGTGAAGTTGGGCAGGCCGTTGGCGATGTGCACCTCCACGGTGACCAGGGCCGCTTCCATTCCGGAAAGCGCGCGGCTGTAGAGCACAGCCAGGCCCATACTATTTTGCTGCCGTGTTGCGTTGCGCTTCCAGTTCTGCGACACGCGCTTCCAGTTCGGTCAACTTTTCCCGCGTGCGCACCAGCACCTGCGCTTGCACGTCGAACTCTTCGCGTGTAACCAGATCGAGTTTGGCGAAGCCTTGAGTGAGCAGGGCACGCATGTTTTTTTCAATGTCTTTGGCGGGGCTGCTACTGGCCGCCTCGCTCAACCTGGCTGAAAGATCCTCAAAAAATTTCGCATTCAACATGGCATTACTCCTAATAGCTTTGTAATTCCGGTCAGTGTAGCAAAATTCACTCAGCACAGAAGTTTTACCACGATAACAACAAGTCGCACCCAAGCGGTGCACAAGGCCGCAAGTATGCATTCAATTGGTGCGTGAAAGTTTTGTTACAGTTTCCTTTATACCATTTAACTAATTGATTGACATGGGTAAATATCTTTGGCACGCATTCTGCTGTTAGTCACTTGCGGATTTATTCATCCCGCTTTTTAACTTAACCATAAAGGAACGCATCATGATGAAAAGCAAATTATTGAACTCGTTGATTCTGGCGGCCTTGGCTTTGCCCGGCGTGGCAATGGCGGAAGATTCGCCTTTGTCCGGAAATGTCAGCCTGACCACCGACTACCTGTTCCGCGGCGTAACACAAACCGACCACAGGGGCGCGATCCAGGGTGGTTTTGACTACGCGAACCCCAGTGGCTGGTATGTAGGCGTATGGGGATCCAACATTAGCTGGATAACAGATGGGACTAATGTCATTCCGGGTTCCAGCCTTGAGTTGGACACTTATGCAGGTTATTCGGGTGGCTTTGCGACCGATTTTACTTATGACGTAGGTATTTTGCGCTACAACTATTCCGGCGAGAATCCTCCCGGTATGGTTTCAGCCACTACCAACGAAATCTATGGCTCTATCGGTTGGAAATGGATATCAGCCAAATACTCCCGCAGCACAGGCAATCTTTTTGGCGTTCCTGATTCATCCGGCTCTGGCTATTTGGAATTGAACGGCACCTACACGCTCGAAGGACCGGCCGTTGACCTGAGTGCGCATTATGGCAAGCAAACCGTTTCAGGGGCAGGCAATGATCCGCTGACCTATAGCGATTACAACGTGAAAGTAGCCAAGGATTTTAGCGGCTATACCGTTGCGTTTATGATCAACAATACCAACATCACCGGCGATTCAGCCAGGGGCGTTCTGTCCGTGTCACACTCGATGTAATTTATTACCGGGCGGGCACCGACCCGCCCACACAAAGGAGAAAGCTATGAAGATGGTCGTTGCTATCATCAAGCCGTTCAAGCTCGACGAGGTGCGTGAAGCGCTTTCCGCCATAGGCGTACAAGGCATCACCGTCACCGAGGTCAAGGGCTTTGGCCGGCAAAAGGGGCACACCGAGTTGTATCGCGGTGCCGAATATGTGGTGGATTTTCTGCCTAAAGTAAAACTGGAAGCCGCTGTCAAAAGCGAAATGCTCGATCGCGTAGTCGAGGCGATCGAGAAGGCGGCTAATACCGGCAAGATCGGCGACGGCAAGAT